>CAVKYA010000328.1:0-3127 GCA_963660255.1 Bacteroidaceae bacterium
CTTATAGACAGTCTCACCGACATACTGACCGGCGCTCATCGTGAAAGTGAATGTGTCCGGATCAAACGGAACTTCCATAAAGGCACCTTCGCCCATACTGTTGTTGGTGAAATTGATCTTGAATGTTCCCTTTTCGGCATCGTAGTCACTGAGGGTCACAGGCATCGACTTTTTTGTTGTGCCTGTAGAGGTCGTCGTTCCGGACCAATCATATTCACCGGCGAAAACAGTGTCGAACGACCATTGGATAATATGTATTTTCTTATCTCCGATGGTGATGTTGCCGGTTCTGACCAAGCCTGTCTTGTTGTCCGCGGCCTTGACTATCACGTTGCCATTCTCATAGACAGTTGACAGCCAATCAACATCAGCGACACCCTCAGGTTCGTAATTGCTGTGAGACAAAGGGATGGCCACCTGGCCGTTGACATCTTCAAGGTGATAGCTGTCCTCAGCCTCCGGCAACAGGAAATAACATCCGTACTGGTGAGCAGTGACACGGGTCGAATAGTCTCCGCAAGTGATGATGATGTCGGCATAGCGGTTGTCAAATCCATCATATTCACTCACATTCACATTGATTGTGTTACCACTGACGGATGTCGTGCACCAAAGTCGAGACGATGTCGCCACGATTGTGCCCTCAGCCTCGACAACAATTGTTCCGGTTCCACCGGCACGCTGGAAAACAAGGTCAGTGGAAACAACATTAATGGTTTTCAGAGTCTCGTAGTTGCCTTCATTGCTCTCGCAGCCATTCAAAACGGCAATCGACAATGCCGCGAAAAATATCACTATCTTTTTCATACTTTTCTATTTTTTAGCAAGAGAATAAATCCATCTTATCAACGTGGCGTTCTTCGGGAAAAGCCAACCGGTGCTGGAGGCAGGAGCGCTAAGCCTGTTCCCCTCGGAATCCCACATACAGAGATAGAATGAATTGGCGTAACGAGGACCCGACCATTGATATTCAGGATGGACATAATAAACAGGCTTTTCCACATCATTATTCCATTCCGTGACTCCCATCACCTTATTAGCCGCCCAGGTGAATCCTCCTGTGGCTCCATCCAACGCACAGAGACGAACCTCGTTGTCGTTCGACAAGTGCCCAAGTGTCTGGATCTGCCAGCTAAGCGTACCTTTCGATCTGTTGTAGTCCCAAACGATGTCATAGTTCTTGTTCAGACCGGACATCAGATACGTAGAGTTCTTCACTCCCGGAGAAAGAACGACAGTAACGGAGTCATATTTCACATCAGCCTCATTCTCGCGGTTATAGTAGAGCCAATACTCACCTTCATATTCCTTGTACCTTCTGAAACCGTCAGGCACAGCACCCTGAAAACTCTCGGAGGTTCCGGCCAATGCCAGCTTCATTGTTTTTGCGTCATACTGAAGCTCATCCACCACAGCGCCGCCGATCTCAAGAGGCTCGTACAGACGGATTCCTTCCGGTGTGAACATATAGGCGATCTGGCGGGATTCTTCTCCGTAAGAGAATGTAATCTGTTGGTATGTCTGATCAACAGCGCCATTAACCTCCTGACCTCCGATGTTTCCGCTCAACTTGCTCAGTCCGCTGTCCGAGAATTCATCATAAACCGCACTGACTTTCTCCAAATATGCCACCGGATTCTCAGCCAAAGGTTTCATCACTATTATGTTGCCGGAACGTCTTCCCATCATCTTCACGTGGTCTTCCTCAACTTCAAGGAGCATAAACTCAAAGTCACCGCCATAAGATTGGTACATCGAGGAGGATGGCGTCGAAAAATAGTGCATAAACTTGTTATCGGTGTCGAAGGACAGAGTCGGGCCGGTGTCACTGCCAAGACGGTAAAGACTTGTCAGTGTCCTGCTCAGATCCGAGGAAAACTCACAACCCACTTCAACACTTTCCTCTCCGAACTTCACCACGAAGTTAAAGCCACCGTATGACTGAGCTTTGTCCGGGTAATAATACATCACCCAACCATTGTCCGGCTTCATCAGAACTTTCTTCGCATTCGCCAGATACTCTGTCATTCTCACTGAAGGAGACTCGTCAAAGACATCCGCCTGATCTTTCAGACAGGACGGAAGGATGAGTCCGAGTGAGACTACCGCTAAAAGTATGTTAATTCTTGTCTTCATATTCATTGATTTTAATTAAGAGTCAGATCCGTGAGATCAACCTTTCCGGCAAGGACATCCGCCTGGCGTCTGAGAATGGTAGCCCGGAGAAGATCGATGTCAATCTTGAAAGTGTCCATCATATAAGTGCGGACAAAATCAAGTTTGGTCTTCAGCAGTTCCGCTCCGTCGGCACCATTTTCGGAAGCGGTCTGCAACTGGGCGTCCCACCACTCCGGAGTGTTGATGACATAGAGGGAAAGCATCTCGGCGAAATCCTCTCCGGAGGAATGCTGGGCATAAGCCGAGATGTAGCCCCTGAGAAGGTAGTCCTTGTTGTAAGGAGAGGAGCTCCAGCTGTCAGCGACATAAGTCGTTCCCGTCACCTCACGGAATCCGGCCGGATAATCCCTCGTCTGATTGAGGATGTGGGTGAACTCGTGGTGGATTGTCTTGATGTAACGGCTGTTGAGGCTTGTGGCTGAACTAAGGTAAGTCTTCAGATAGTTCACACCTGCAAGCAGGATCTTCTTACCGCTCTCGGCGGTACCGAGAATGTACGTACCGTTGTTCTTGTACTGCCATTCTCCTATGAGGAAGAACTCTTTCGGGAAATATTGGCGAGTAAAGTCAACCCCGCCGACCTCATCATAAGTGTCAACACAGAGGTACTTCACCAGATGAGCCAACATAACGGAACAATCATAGTCCGCCGGAATAGTGTAATAGTTCAAGTCAGACTCGATGCTCTCATAACGATACTTGAACTCAATGTTGTAAGGAGAGACATAATTAGCCTCAAGCCATTTGTCAAAGTCGTTCTTAGTGTACTGATCCACCGTGATGACGCTGACCGGATCCAATTCGTCCTCCGAACAGGAGACACAGGCGGAAAGGGCGGCCACGGTCATCAGAAAATATGTCAATGTCTTTTTCATATTCAAAAATTGTTTAGTCAAACGCGGAGTTTAACGAGGATTAGGTGTAACACCGGCGGCAATGACGCGGACCG
>CAVKYA010000329.1:0-3120 GCA_963660255.1 Bacteroidaceae bacterium
GGAATACACAACTAATCAACCTAACGCTTCTTTTGACAGAGAAACGTGGCGTTGGTTTAATCCTAACGGCAAAAAAAGCAGAATCATCAGTGAATATACCAGAGCGAAGCGATGCAAGGGAGGCTTGTCTGGCAATATTCACCATCACTTCACCCGATCAGGATGATCCTTGATGAACTTCTCCCAGCCTCCCGAACTCTTGATTTTGGCAAGCGGACTGGAAATATTGTAATAATGGCAAAGGGCGATGGCAAGAGCGTCAGTGGCATCCAGATGTTCCGGTTGAAAGTCCACGCCTAGCGTCTTGCGCAGCATCACACTCACCTGCTCCTTGGAGGCTGCTCCGTTTCCCGTGATCGCCTGCTTGGCCTCGCGGGGAGCATATTCAGAAATATCGGTGATGCCATATTCAAGAGCGGCGAGCATAGCGGCCCCTTGCGCGCGTCCCAGCTTCAGGATTACCTGGGCGTTCTTTCCGTAGAACGGCGATTCCAGCGCCATTTCGGTGCCGTGATAAGTCTTGCAGACTTCGGTGACCGTGTCGTAGATCTGCCGGAGCTTTGAATATGCGTCCGCCTCCTTCCGCAGGTCCAGTACGCCCATATCCACGAACACAGGCTTGCCGCCGATGACATCAATGACCCCGAAACCAAGGAGATTGGTTCCGGGGTCTATTCCGATTATCGTTTTCTTGTCCATAACAAACTCTGGGCAAAGACTTTCCGCAATCGGTTAGTCAATGCAGTCGAATCCAGTGTAAGGCCTAAGCACCTCAGGAATGACGATCTTGTCGTCCTTCTGGTTGTCTTCGAGCAGGGCGGCGACCACGCGTGGGAGAGCCAATGAGCTTCCGTTCAGAGTGTGGCAAAGCTGCATCTTGCCATCAGCGTCACGGTAACGCAGGTGCAGACGGTTCGCCTGATAGGTCTCGAAGTTAGAGACTGATGATATCTCAAGCCAACGTCCCTGGGCGGCCGACCAAAGTTCGAAATCGTAGGTGATGGCTGAAGTGAAGCTCAGGTCGCCACCGCAAAGGCGGAGAATCCTGTACTTCAGGCCGAGCTTGTTGACGATGCCCTCAACGTGGGCAACCATCTCATCCAAAGCGGCGTAAGAGTTCTCAGGCTTCTCGACGCGCACGATCTCAACCTTGTCGAACTGATGCAGACGGTTCAAGCCTCTCACATCCTTGCCGTAGGAACCGGCCTCGCGGCGGAAGCACGGAGTGTAGGCGGTCATCTTCTGCGGGAAGTCATTGTTGCCAAGTATGACATCTCTGAATATGTTCGTGACAGGAACCTCGGCTGTTGGGATGAGATAGAAGTCATCAAGACCTACATAGTACATCTGGGCCTCCTTGTCAGGCAGCTGGCCGGTACCGAAACCGGAAGCGGCGTTTACCATAATCGGCGGCTCGACCTCCTTGTAGCCGGCGGCCGTGTTGATGTCGAGGAAGAAGTTGATGAGGGCTCTCTGGAGTTTGGCTCCCTTTCCCTTATAGACAGGGAAACCGGCTCCGGTGAGCTTCACACCAAGGTCGAAATCGATGATGTCGTATTTCTTGGCGAGTTCCCAGTGAGGAAGAGCGTGCTCCGGAAGGTTGACTTCAGGGCCGCCCATCTTCACAACCTGATTGTCCTCGGCACCCTTTCCAGGGATCACGAGGTCACAAGGCATATTAGGCAGGAGAACCAGCTGAGCCTCAAGTTCCTTGTTGTTCTCGTCAGCCGTGGCGAGGAGTTCGGAAGACTTGGCCTTGAGTTCGGCGACCTCCTTCTTTACTTCTTCGGCCTCATCCTTCTTGCCTTCCTTCATCAGACCGCCGATTTTGTTGGCGAGCTGCTTCTGCTGGGCGACAAGGGCGTCACTCTCAGTCTGGAGATTCCTTCTGTTGGTGTCCAGTTCGAGGACTTTTTCCACGATGGCCCTCGCATCGAAATTCTTTACTGCCAGCTTCTCGATCACGTGCTGCGGATCGTCACGAAGCGCTTTGAGTGTAAGCATAGTATAATGAATAGTTTAATTATCATTAAAATGAAACCCCACTACTTGTTGTCAGGAATATTCCCGACAGATTTTCAGGCAAGCAAGCCTGAATTGGGCTGTTTCCAAACAAAAAGAGGACAGGCACGATAACTCGAAGCCAGCCCTCTTTCATTATCAATCCTCCGAGTCTTAGTTCTCAAAAGGGATAACCGAGACGTAGGATTTGTCCTCTCTCTTCCTTGTGAACTTAACGGTTCCGTCAACGAGTGCGTAGAGAGTGTGATCCTTGCCCATTCCGACGTTCTTGTCAGGATTGTGCACTGTGCCTCTCTGCCTTACGATGATGTTGCCGGCCTTTACGACCTCACCGCCGAATTTCTTGAGTCCAAGCCTTTTGGAATGAGACTCACGACCGTTCTTTGAACTTGATTGTCCTTTCTTGTGTGCCATAATCTGTTACTCTTTAGAAATTAAGCGATTTCATCGATACGGATCTTGGAAAGCTTCTGGCGGTGGCCATTGAGTTTCTGGAATCCCTTGCGACGGATCTTCTTGAACACGAGCACCTTGTCAGCCTTCGCCTCGTCATCGAGAACGGTGGCCTTTACAACCGCGCCCTTTACATAAGGATTACCGAGCTTGATCTGCCCTTCGGAGTCAACGAGCAGCACCTTGTCGAACTCGACTGAAGAATCCTTGGCCGCCGCGAGACGGTTAACAAAGATCTCTTTTCCAGCCTCAACCTTGAACTGCTGTCCTGCAATGTCAACAATTGCGTACATAAAAAACAAAACTTTTTAAAGTTTCAGCCGCAAGCGCCCGTAACCTCACGGGACTTCTGGAGCTCCACGGCCATAAAACAGACTGCAAATTTATGCAAAATCCCCCAATCCGCAAAATATTTCGGAAACTGTCGATATTTTTTTACATAAAATCAGGCACTTGAGACGGGTGCAGATTTCAAGATTCCGCACCCGCTTGTTAATGAATTGACTTACTCGGGGACAGTATCCGCCTGTTCGCACCCGATGGATAGAAGTGACCGAAGTTGTGCGCAGAAAAGGCATATTCAGGCACGAGATGTATTTTCCTGATTTAGGTTGACTCGGTTTTGTTTTTTATACCTGATTTTAG
>CAVKYA010000330.1:0-3107 GCA_963660255.1 Bacteroidaceae bacterium
GAATATGCTATGGCGCGCAGTATCTCGCCCACAAGTTCGGCGGCGAGGTGCTTGGCTCCTTGGCCCGTGAATATGGCCGCGCGATGATGGATGTTGTTGATCCGGAATCTCCTCTGCTTAAGGGAGTTTCGGCTCACTCACAGGTCTGGATGTCGCACGGGGACACGATAGCCCGTCTGCCTGAGGGCGCTGAGGTGATCGCATCGACCGAGAGCGTCGCCAACGCCGCATTCCACATCAAGGGAGAACAGACCTACGCCGTGCAGTTCCACCCGGAAGTGTTCCACACGACGGAAGGCACAACGATCCTCGGCAATTTCGCTCTCGGAATATGCGGCTGCAAGGGTGACTGGACTCCGGCCTCGTTCATCGAGACGACAGTCGCCAGCCTCAGGGAGCGGATAGGGGACGAGAAGGTAATCCTCGGACTCAGCGGCGGAGTTGACTCGACGGTCGCCGGCGTGCTCCTGAACAAGGCCATCGGCCACAACCTCACCTGCATATTCGTGAACAATGGCCTGTTGAGGAAGAATGAATATGAGGATGTTTTGGCTTCGTACAAGGATATGGACCTCAATGTCATCGGCGCGGACGCTTCCAAGGAGTTCCTTGAGGCTCTCGCAGGGGTGACCGAGCCAGAGGCCAAGAGAAAGATCATCGGAAGGCTCTTTGTGGAGACATTCGACAAATATGCCCGCACGATCGAGAATGCACGCTGGCTCGCCCAGGGAACCATCTACCCTGACGTGATCGAGTCCGCCGGCATCGAGGGTATCGCCTCCAAGATCAAGTCCCATCACAATGTCGGTGGCCTTCCTGAGAAGATGAACCTGAAGATTGTCGAACCGCTTCGCGCCCTGTTCAAGGACGAGGTCCGCAGGGTCGGCCGTGCCCTCGGCATCAAGGAGGAACTTGTCGGACGGCATCCTTTCCCGGGACCGTCACTCGCCATCCGCATCATCGGCGACATCACGGAAGAGAAACTGAATGTCCTCCGAGAGGCCGACGACATATTCATTAAAGGATTGCGTGAATATGATTGCACCGCACTCCATCTTCCTTCCGCTTCGGATCCTCGCATTGAGGCTTCGAACCTTTATGATGCGATATGGCAGGCTGGGGTCATCCTGCTGCCTATCAAGAGCGTGGGCGTGATGGGTGACGAGCGCACCTACGAGAATCCTGTCGCCCTCCGCGCTGTGGTTTCCACCGACGCGATGACCGCCGACTGGTTCCACTTCCCGTACGACTTCCTCGCCCAGGTCAGCAATGACATCATCAACAAGGTCAAGGGGGTCAACCGCGTAGTGTACGACATCTCTTCCAAACCACCTGCAACCATTGAGTGGGAGTAGAAAACGATAGATAAAACAGGCCCGACATCGAGAAAGATGCCGGGCCTGTTCCTATAGATGGCTTCCCTATTTCTTTGTCAAGGTGGTGTTTGCGCCATAGACATAACTGTAGGAGTATTCTGTGTAGTATGCCGTCCAGTTTGACATCGTGATCATGTTGTCCGCGATTGTGGCGACAACAGAAGTGGATGGACTGTCATAGACGCAGAAAACATAGTAGTCAAGCCAGGTCTGCGGCTCGAATGTGAGTGTTTTGGCATCAGGGTCAACTGTAGCCTTCAGAGAACTATCCTCGTACATCAGACCAGTCACGGAGACGGTATTGTCATCGATCTTGCTGATGACAACATCGTTGGTCGAGTCGAAGTCAACCCAGTTGACTCCATCGAAGATCTGGCTTCCGGTTGATCTTTGGCTGTAAGTGCCGACCAGATCATCGATCAGGCCACCACCGTCTCCGGTCCAAGTGAATTCCGGATAGCCGTTGGTCTTGTAACTGTAGAACCAGACGGAACCTCCCTCGCTCTTGCTTCCCGCAAAGCTGGAGTAGCCACCTGCCGTGTAGAGTTGTACCCAACCGTTGTCCTCTTCGAAGCCGGCTTCTACCCAGATGTTCGGCAGGTACGGCTCGTAGCAATTGAGGATGTTGATTGAAGTGTCATCGTTGACGGAGAATTCAAGGTCGTAGCCCTCGACGTTGTACCAATCCTTCAATGTGTAAGTGCCGTTGTTCCAGACGATCATCGTTACCGGCCATTTGTTGCCGGTTCCGTCATCGAATGTGCCGGTCACTCTCCACGACTCCTTCTTCTCGATCTCGAAGCCGACGGTCGCGGACTCGGAATCACTGAACGCCTCCTCGCCGCTGACAGCCTTCACTGTGAATGAATATGCTCCCGTGGCAAGGTTGCTCAGGGCTACGCTTGTACCCTCGACCGTTCCGGAAATGTCAGTCCCGTTGACGGAAGTGCAGGTGTAACTATAGTAGGCGGCGTTAGGAATAGCCTCCCAACTGGCCACCACGCCATTCTCCAGATTGATGACCGGAACCGGTGTGGCGAGCTGTACGATGGCCGGTGTCGTTCCGCTGATCTCGGCGACAGGGGATTTGCTGTAGTCTCCCTCGAACGGCCCGTAGGCCCAGACGGTGAATTTGTAGTTTGTGTTGTCCTTGAGTCCGGTCAAGACGGCCACAGTGCCTTCTGTGACACCTCCGGCGACCTTTTCTCCTTCCGGATCAAGGAGCTCGTAGGCGTACTGCGTGGCGTTCGCCACCTTGTCCCAATAGAATGTCAGAGAACTGACAGTCGCCTGATAGAGACCGGCTTCCGGGGCAGGAAGCGGAGTCAGGATCTTCTCGTCATCCTTGCAGGATGTGAGAACGCAGAGAGCGGAAAGTAGGAATATGCCCGCCAAGCGTGCCGCCTTGTATGTTAATGTTCTGTTCATTTCCTTATAATCCATTAAAAAAAACTGGTAATATTACCGAGTGATTATCTGATACTTGCTATTTGCCGGGAGCGGAGACATCGGTCGGATCCCAGTACATATAGAGATATTCCCAGCCATCGTAGGAGGAGTCCTCACAGTTGACGTAGCAGGTAAGGTAGCCGGTCGGCTCCGTGGTTCCGTCCATAATGATGTTGGAATATGTCGTCGTCCTGTAAACGGAGAGGCCGATCACCTTGCTGGCCGCTCCTTCCGGAGTCCATTCGAACCAGTTGCCGTCAGCGTCACGCAGGCTCCAGTACT
>CAVKYA010000331.1:0-3104 GCA_963660255.1 Bacteroidaceae bacterium
ACTGTGAATGGGGTGTGTCCTCAGGAGCGACGGACTGGTGCACGGTCTCCCCGAGCGGAGGACTGTCCGGCAACTCCACTGTGAAAGTTTCTCTTACAGAGAACTTTACAAGAGATGCCCGTGAGACCGTCCTGACTTTCCGCTTCGGTTCGTCAAGAAAGACCGTTAGCGTCAGGCAGGAATGCAAGGAGGACGGGGTGAACATCCCGGCGGGCTACAAGCTTGTCTGGCAGGACGAGTTCAACACAAGCGGCTCATCCTCACCGGATTCCGACAAATGGTGGTACGAGACAGGAGACAGCGGCTGGGGCAACAACGAGCTTCAGGACTATGTCGCCGACGGACTTTATAACGGTGTGAAAATCGCCGAGGTCTCAGACGGGACTCTCAAAATCACCGCACAGAAGATCGGAGGCAAGGTACGGTCTGTCAGGATGAACACCAAGGAATCTTGGACCTACGGCTATTTCGAGGCACGGCTCAAACTGCCTAAGGGCAAGGGAACCTGGCCGGCTTTCTGGATGATGCCGAAGAACTATCATTCCTGGCCTGCGGACGGCGAGATCGACATAATGGAGGAGGTGGGCTATAATGCTGAATATGTCTCCTCAAGCATCCACTGCACCGCCTACAATCATCCGAAGAACACTCAGAAAACCCACGAGTTCCTTCTCAAGGGAGCGCAGTCAGAGTTCCATACTTACGCATTGGAATGGACAGCCGAAAAGATGGACTTCATCTTTGACGGCGAGGTTCATATGACGTTCAAGAATGACGGCAAGGGGAACTACGACACCTGGCCGTTCAACAATCCGTTCTACCTCAAGCTGAATCTGGCTTGGGGAGGCAACTGGGGCGGAGCTATGGGAGTCGATGAAAGTTGTCTGCCAGCCACTTACGAAATTGACTACGTAAGAGTTTTCCAGAAGCAATAGCAAGATGAAGACCTTGTCCAGACTTTCGCTTACGATTCTTGTTCTCCTTGCCGTTTTTTCCTGCGGCAAGGAGAGCAAGGAATCCGTGGCCGAGTTCCGCTCCATCACTCCTGTCCAGTCCTCCGTCACAGTGGATGACGAAGGCAACGCCACCGTGGAGTTTATGGTGGACGAGCCGGGATATTCATTCAACTATAATGTCGGCAGTTCGGGCTGCGCCGTGTCGCTGAGACTTCATTCCGGCAGCGAGCCTGATATATTCAGAATGACAGGGATCGCTCCGACTGAGCGTGAGGGAACATATTCAGTGACAATCGCTGATCTTGGGATCAGCGGCGACTATGAGGAGAGCGTCCGGTTCGCGATGAGGCTGCCGCAGGGCACGACGGTATATTCCAAGCCGTTCACTATCAAGAGCAATGGATTCGACGGCAGGATAAAGGTGCGGACAGGGCTGCCGGTTGTCTATGTTGACACTGAGGATAGCAAGGAGGTTGTGTCCAAGGAGGACTATCTGAATGCCGTTTTCAAGATAAACGGGATGGGCAGTTTTGAGGATCTGGACGAGGTGCCGTGCTCCATCCGTGGACGCGGGAACACGACCTGGACGTGGGCCAAGAAGCCTTACCTCATCAAGTTTGACAAGAAGCAATCCCTTTTCGGGCTGCCGAAGCACAAACGGTGGATCCTTCTGGCCAACTTTATGGACAGGACGCTGATGCGCAACCTGATAGCCTACAAGATCGGTTCGATGACCTCGCTGGACTGGACCCCGCACTGCCAGAGCGTGGAACTCGTGATGAACGGGAAGCACGTAGGCAACTACCTCCTGATCGAGCAGGTGCGTGCGGACAGCAAGCGTGTGCCTTGCGAGGATGGATTCCTTCTGGAGTGTGATTTCCACTACGACAATGAGATCCAGTGGATCCAGACTCCCGGGAAGTGCATTCAGATGCAGGACGGCATCCCTTTCGGGATAAAGTACCCGGATTATGACGATGGCCTCACCGACTTGATGCTCAGCGAAATCAAGGAATATGTCAGGACGGTCTCCGAGACAATCTACGGAGAGAACTTCAAGGACAGCGCCGAGGGTTATGCCAAATATCTGGATGTCAAATCCTTCATCGATTACTGGATAGTTTTCGAGGTGATGATCAACCACGAGCTTGGCAACCCTGGAAGCGTGTTTATGCACAAGAGCGCGGACGGAAAACTGACAGCGGGTCCTGTTTGGGATTTCGACTGGGGAACTCTGTCCTACAACGTCTCTCCTCGGGCCAGAACCAGTCTTGTCAACAACGATTCATTCTGGTACGCAAGACTGTTCGAGGATCCTGATTTCAAGGCTGCCGTCAAGGCCCGGTGGAACGAACTGCTTCCGCAGCTCAAGACAATTCCGGCCTACATCGATGAGATGGAGAAGACCCTTCAGGCATCCGCCGAACTGAATTTCAGAATGTGGGATCCGGCCGAAGACGCGTCGCAGAACGGTGGTTCGATTGTCAACGGAGACGAGAGGATGACCTACAACGCCGCTGTGGCTCGACTGAAAAAGATTTACGAAGAACGATTGGACATAATAAGCAAGAATTTGTAAATGAGAATATTCAAGTATCTTATGACTGCGGCTGCCGCCCTTGTGGTCTACGGCTGCTCCGAGAAAGACGAGACCGAGAAGAGGATTGACGACCTTCTTTCGCAGATGACTCTGCACGAGAAAATCGGCCAGATGAACCAGCTTTCCGGCGGGGACTGGCTGACCGAGGCAGCCGAGAAAGGAGAGGTCGGTTCCATCCTCAACTGTGTGGATCCGGCGGAGATCAACAGGGTCCAGAAAGCCGCCGTTGAAAGAAGCCGTCTGGGGATTCCGATCCTTGTCAGCAGGGATGTCATCCACGGCTTCAAGACCATATTCCCGATTCCGCTCGGCCTCGCCGCCACATTTGATCCAGAGTTGGTTGAGAGTGGCGCCCGTGTGGCAGCCGTCGAGGCCGCCTCCTGTGGAGTCAGATGGACTTTCTCGCCGATGCTGGACATTTCAAGGGATCCACGTTGGGGCAGGATCGCCGAGAGTTCCGGAGAGGATCCGTACCTTGATGCCGTGATGGGCGCCGCTATGGTCCGTGGCTATCAGGGAAACGGGGATTCCACCTCCATCGCCGCCTG
>CAVKYA010000332.1:0-3080 GCA_963660255.1 Bacteroidaceae bacterium
AACCAGCCTTTGCGCACAACCCTGTCGAAATATTCCTGAGTGAAAAGAGGGTCGTTGAAGAATACCCTCGTTCCCGCGATGAGCATATAGCCAACCCTATAGTAATCAGGTGTATAGTTCTTGTTTGAGCCGTAGAACCATCTGTAATAGTCCCGCCAGTCCCCGCAGTCGAACGCCGGCCTCATATATTCAAGAAATTCCGCCTGTCGTCCGCGTCCGCTCCTGCTGAGCGCCGTCTCCGCCACAACCGCGTCTCCTTCAAGGAAAGCCGGCCCAGGGTATATTCCCGCGAAGGCACCTGCCGCCATTTCTCCGAAGAGCCAATGCAGCACCTTGTTTCCTCTTGCCGCCCCGAACTGCATCTGCGCCGCGTGCCGCCCCTCGTGGATCGCCAGGTTCCGCACCCAAGGCATCGCCGTCGGAGCGTAAGGATCATTGACAGTGAATATGTCCATCCTTTTTGGTGCCCAGGTGACCGACGCATTCGGCAGCACATAGCGGCTGTGGAGCACGACCGGCATCTTGGTTTTGTAACTCTGCCCGATGAGGTAGCCCGACGATCTTGCTATTCTTAGCCGCGCGTTTTCCAATTCCGTCCCGTAAACCCTTGCCAGTGAGTCCTCTCCTTTCGGGAATATTAACTTAAAGTTCTCTGTCTCAATCTGTCTCCACCTCAGTGCCGCCGGATTGCTTCCCGTCAGCGAGAACTGCGCGTTGGCCTTGATGCCAGCCAATGCGAGTAGAATTACGGTAAATATTTTGATTCCAGTCTTAGTCATAAAGTAATATTCTAAAGTCATCTGCGAATATAGTGATTTACCGTAAGATATATTCTTTTTGGAATGAATATTTATAGTCAGGTTCGCGACCTTGCCCACGTCAGCGGCATTTGATCTCCGAACCTGACGAAGGCACCGTTATTTAGGTATATCGTAATCGCTAAATTATTTATTATTAGTGTATTATGGAATATCAACCTCTAATTTTGACTGCCGGCGTTTTACAACTGATTGAGAGCCAGTGTGTGATACCCCACCACTTTATAATCAGCGTTTTATGGAATTATACCCGACATCCACTTGATAACAACCGATTTACAGTTTCAGGTGCGCTGATATATTCGCGGAAGCCACAAGATATCGACACAATCGCAAAAGAATGAAAACAGCTTTTTAGTCAACATCTATATGATTTCCAAAATTTATTTCTTATACACTTTGATTGACAAGTAAAGCAGATATATGGCAACCACAACATCAACAATGTTCCAAATCATCCTGCCAAGGGCAATTTTTGCAAATGGTTGGAACAAAACGGCAAGGGTTATGAACAGCACCATTCGGTCTATGTTTTGGGCTTTGTATTCAAGAAATGCCAAATATACAAATATAGCCAAAGCCATAAAACGAACAAGTTGGAAGTAGCCATATGGCATTTGAAATAGACACAACGCCAAAGCGATTGCAAGTCCGATGCAAAGACTCATCTGAAGTCTCTTCTTATCCTTCTTATTCATTATTACCTTATTTTCCAGAGTCTCAAATCAACGGTATCTTCTACTGTTTCCTCAATTGAATCATCCAAGGACGGAAAAAAATCTATCCCCGTTAACTTTTCCAAATCATTAATACTTAAATAACTATCTGATAATTGTTGTTTCGTTGGGTTGTTGAGCATTACGAACGCTGTCCCATAATATGAGTTATTTGTATAAACTAGAACAGCCTTGTAGAAAGCGTCGGGAACTGCAACATCGTGTGATCCGATCTTTCCGTTTTGATTCTGTCCGATAATTGAACCTGTAACAACATAGACGTTGCCGAATTCGCGTGCCCAATTCCGGACTTTGTTTTCCAAGACATTCCAGCTGCTGTTGTTTAATTTACTGTTCTGGGGACAACAGTTGGTATAGTAAAATGTGTCCCACATAGCCTGGTCATCCCATTTGAAGTCACCGGCAGGGGCCATATGGCCACGTGACCATCCGGAACCACGATAGTCATTGTTGTCAGCTTGAATCACCTTGGCTTTGTCATCTTGGCGAAAACACTTTCCTTTTTTACTGGATGTTGTGCCGTTTGCTTCCTCACGTGTCAATTCATAGGCCACCCATAAGGGGATACGGCTTGATTCATCATAGGAAACCGTATAACCAGTATAATGGATAATGCAATCATTTTCATTGTACGATGGTAATTCCAAGCGTGTCTCTTCTCCTTGACCAGGATACGAAATACATCCGGATGCACTGACGGCAAGAGTTATTACTGTAATGCAAGTGAGAAATATACAGAATAGATAGCGCATCATTGGTTTTGCTTATTAACATCAAGTTTGATATTTCCGATAACCGGAACAATGTGAATCAAGAATCTCTGGTTATTTGTCTCGCTGAAGGTGTCTCTTGGTACACCCTTCTCTCCGCTTCCACTAATGACAAGTTCACATTTGGTCATATCAGAGAAATCAATCCCATTTTTCTTCCAATATTTATGTAATTCAAGCGAGCGCTGATAGCTTAGAACATCATTGTTGAAATAAGCATTGATGTAATACCCGTCTGCGGATGCTTGCCCTTCAATTACAACAAGGTATTTTATGTTTTGGTTGGTGCTTTCGCTGCGCTGTAGTTTTTCAATTGTATTCTTGATTTCAAGTCCGGCTGAATAGATCTTTTCACGAAGATCCTCAGCTTTTGTTTTGTTGATCAAGTCGTATTGCAAGTCGTGTTCAATGTCAAATTTACCTTTCTGGAATGTCACTTGGATTTTGAAAATATGTTTCACATACTCCTTGTTGAATTCAAAATAATTGGTGTCAATCTTTTCCACCATATCATAGATGGATTTGATTTCCTCATACTTATCCGCAAGTATGCGAAGTTTCTTTTCATTTACTCGGAAACGGCTGTATGATACGGCAAAAAGCACAACCATAATTGCAAACAGAGTGGTGACAATGTCTACATAACTTGGCCAAAAAGATTCTTTATTACCGATTTTCTTCATTTTAGTCTATTTCTTACGGCGGAATGGCCAGAATCCTCTCCTTATTTTTGTTCCTTTTCCATTGCTGGAAGA
>CAVKYA010000333.1:0-3075 GCA_963660255.1 Bacteroidaceae bacterium
TAATCTTGGAGGATAATACTATGTACAAGAAAATATTGACAATATTCGCTCTCGCCGCTTCGCTTCTCGCCTGCAACAAGGCAGAGAATGAGGTTGTGGCTCCGGAGACAGGCGCGAAGACCTTGACGATCACCGCCACTATCGGAGATCCTGACACCCGCCTTTCATATTCAGAGGCCACGGACGGCAGCTACAAGGCTAGATTCAACCAAAACGATGTGATCTGGGCATATTTCGCGAAGCCGGACAACACGGTCGCCGGTCCTGCGACAAAGCTTGAGATTGATGCCAAAACCATCTCTTTTGATGGCAAGAAGGCTTGCTTCCGTCAGCCGCTTGTGACCATTCCTGAGGGAGCCAGCAAGATCATTGCCTACCTTACCAACACGGCCAACACCACCAACTTTGACGGCGGCGACGACATCGTGTCCGACATCAGCTCACAGGCCGACCTCACCGCAGCCCTGAACAATCAGATCATCTACGGTGCCGTTGACTTCAAGGATCTGACATCCTCTGACCCTGATGCCCTTGCGGCCAGCATTCCGTTCTCCTACAAGACAAGTCTGCTCAAGTTCAGTCTTGCCCTCCCGGAAGGAACCGAGGTTGACCCTAAGGCAGCTGTTTCCGTGACCCTGTCCAACGGCAAGATCCACAACAAGCTCCACATCTCCGGTGGTGTCCTCGGATCCAAGAGCGAGGAAGGTGAGTTGAAGCTCGGCGCGACCGTCGCCAACAACATCGTCTCCGCCTCCGCCGCCATCTGGGCCGGTGATGACCTGACCTCCAAGATATTCGTGAATGTCGGAGAGGACACTTTCATCGCTGATTTCAACCCGTCAGCCTCTGTAGCGGCCGGTAAGGTTTACACGGTTGAGAGAACTCTTGCGAAGGTTTCTATGGCAAGCCAGTGGATCTCCGACGAGGCAGGTTCCGTAGATTTCCCAAATGGTGGCTCCGCCGCCGTTTCCGAAGGCTTCCTTTCCTACGCCAACGGCAAGATTTCCTGGACCAAGAATGAGACCGGCAAGCCTCGTTCCGCCAAGCTCATCTTCGCCAACGGCTCCACCTTCGAAGCCCTCCAGATCGGCCCGGATTCGTTCAAGGGAGACTGGTCATTCTCTACCAAGGTATTTGCTCAGACTGGATCTTATGTCGCTGCAAAGGATCCTTATGTTTTCGAATCAGTCACTTTTGGTGATCCAAGAAACACTGAGGCTCTCAAGGACGTTGACGGTAAGACTTACACAAATAACATCGGTGTGAAAGGTCTTTATTATGACACTATCCTTGACGCTTGTCTTGACATTGATTATGACGCTAAGACAGCCCGTATCGGTTTCTTCCTTGACACCAGAGATGGTATTGGTCAGTCCGTCAATGGAAAGTATGCCACATATTTCCCTGGACTTGCAACCAAGAGTGCAACGGCTTGGGGAAAGCCTTGGCTTTATTCAGAAACGGAACTTGGTGATCCAGATTATGTTTGGATGTGGTTTAAGATTTCTGATGATTTCAACACCATTATGTATCAGAACAGGACAACCGCTGATGTTGAGCTTCAGACTTTGACTCAATATTCCGATGCGACAATGAACCAGATCTGCGGCTTCGGCGTTGTTCTTTCAAACACGAACGTGTTCAACCACTCGACCGTCAACGCCTATGCGAACTTCTACCAGTGCAACCCTGCCGGTCTGCAAGGTGAGTTCTTCACAAGAAAGTAATCCGTGAGTGACATAACGTGTGTTATCTGACCAAAATCAAGTAGCACACCTCGCTTCCGATCCGGGCGGCCCGTTGCAGGCCGTCCGGATTTTTTTTTGTCTCATAAACTTTGCGGAAAGTCTAAATTATATCAAGTTTCAGCATAGTTGTTTATAATAAACCTTGCGGAAAGTCGATTTTTTTTTAACTTTGCGCAAGGTTATCAATGAGTATTATGAAGGTAATCGGCAGAAAATCAGAGATTGGGCAAATCCAGAAGTTGTATGATTCCGGAAAGTCGGAGTTTGTTGTTGTCTATGGAAGACGGCGCGTGGGAAAGACCTTTCTTGTGAACCAGTTCTTCGACAATAAATTCCTTTTCAAGGTGACAGGACTTGCGGTCAAAGACAAGGCCGCGCAGTTGGTCAATTTCGGCGAGGCTCTCAAAAAGCAAGGTTCGCCCCTTTGTCCTTACCCGAAATCCTGGATGGAAGCGTTTGACTTCCTTAAGACGCTTATTGAGAGTTCAAAGTGGAAAGGACGCAAGGTTGTGTTCATTGATGAGTTGCCGTTTATGTACACCAATCGATGCGATCTGGTCGTGGCCATCGAGCACTTTTGGAATGACTGGGGATGCACGCAGGACGATCTTATGCTGATTGTCTGCGGATCCGCCACATCTTGGATAACAAAGAAGATTCTCAGGAACAAGGGCGGGCTGCATAACAGGGTGACAGGAAAAATCTACCTCCGACCATTCAATCTTGCGGAGTGCAAGGCCTATTTCAGATCCGTCGGCATCAGCCTTGATGAAAAGGACATCGCTGAATGTTATATGATTATGGGCGGAATCCCTTACTATCTCAGCCTCTTTGAGAAAGGGAAAAGCCTTGCTCAGAATGTGGATGACCTATTCTTCAAAAGAAAAGGCAAGCTGGATGGTGAGTTCGACAACCTATATGCCTCCCTGTTTGAGAACAGCGAGGACTATATGAAAGTGATAGAGGCGCTCAGCCGCAGGAACACCGGTCTGACCAGAAAAGAGGTCATCACCGCGACAGGTCTCCCTGACGGAGGTGGTCTCAGCACAATCCTGTCAGACTTGGACGACTGCGACATCATCCGGAAATACAAAGCCTTCGGCAAAAAGGAGAATGATGCCGTCTATCAACTGACGGACTTCTACACTATCTTCTACTACAAGTTCATCAAGAAATATGGCACCTCGGACAAACCGTTCTGGTCTTACCAGATCGACACCACACTTCATAACGCTTGGGCAGGAATCGCATTTGAGAGGCTGTGTATGTACCATCATATTCAGATAGAGAAAGCGCTTGGCATTCAGGGCATAATGACTGAGACCTC
>CAVKYA010000334.1:0-3016 GCA_963660255.1 Bacteroidaceae bacterium
AGCCGTAAGTGCGTGAAGGCCTTGATGAACGGCGGCAAGGTGGCATTTTCGCTTGACTTGAAGCCGGGTGTGTCTTTGGAAGAGTTGACCGGACGCATCAAGACCCTTTGGCAAGAGATAAAGAACGACCCTCGCACACGTCAGTGGAAGGATGGGCGCGGATTGAACGGCAAGGAGATGTACAGAATCCTGCTCGGCAAATTGATGCCGTGGGAACTGATACCGGGATTTCAGGCGTGGAATCCGGACATTATGAAGATTGATCTTAAGAAGTCTGAATATGCGAAAGGACGCTTCGACAGGCTCAGCGACCGTTCGGTGAACCTGTCGAGTCGTGATGACCGGTCGCAAAGTTGGTCTAAAGGCCGTCGCTTTGGCCGCCAGCCAAGGCGTTACTATGACATCGACCTTGACCTCTTGGCCAAGACACTGAAAGACTGGAAATTCGAGATTGTCGGTTTTGTGGGCTACGAGCGTTGCGTCATCACTGCCGGAGGAATATCCACGGACGAGGTGATGCCGAAGACGATGGAGTCTCGCCTCAAACCAGGTCTCTACTTTTGCGGCGAGGTTCTTGATATGGACTGCGACACCGGTGGCTACAACCTTCAGTGCGCCTTCTCCACCGGCTACCTCGCGGGCGAATCAGCTGCCAAATCTTTGAATATTCCAGGACAATATTAATAGACTCCGGAGCCGAGCATCTCGTCATCAGAGGAGTACCACGCTGCGAACTGCCCGTCGGAAATGCCGCGCTGAGGGGTGTCGAAAAGTATGAATATGCCGGCCGGCCTCTTGATCAGGAACGCGTCCTGAAGTGGTTGGCGGTAACGGATGCGGACCCGGTAGCGGCGGATCTCGCCGTCAGCCATCGCAAGGTCTGTCCTGATCCAATGAATATCTTGGGGTGCTATCCGTAAGCAACTGCGTGATAGCCCCTTGTGCGTGTGGCCCTCCCCGACGTAGATGATGTTATGGGGAACATCCGTGGCGATCACGAAGATGGATTCCTTGTGTCCTCCGATGTTGAGGCCTTTCCTCTGGCCTATCGTGTAAAACTGCGCTCCGTCGTGACGGCCGACAATCTTACCGAACGGATTCTCCTTGTATCTGGTTTTCTTGATGTGCTTTTTCCCGGCCCGGTAGGTCTCTGTCTCGAACTTGATGTCATCGTACTTGATAGGTTCCGACAAACTCATCAGTTCCTCATCGCTCAATTCGGCGATCTTGTTCATATCGAACTCGTTCCGGTGCGGGGCGGTCACTTCGACAGGCTCAGTGACCGATGTGTGGCGCTCAGTGGCCGATGTATGTTGCTCTGTGGCCGAAAGGCTATGTTGTCGCTGACTTTGCGGGGCACTGAGCCTGTCGAAGTGCCGGAGCTCCGTTGTCTCAGTGACCCGCCGGTTATTGAACGACTTCCCACCGGAATCTTCGGAGGTATATTCAGTGATCATCATCGGCTCTCCGGGAGTCTTGAGAAGCGAGGCGAGGGTTTTGTGGATGAAACGATATTGCTCATTTTGGGTGTAGTAGGCATCATAAACCTCCACCACGTCTCCCTCTGACGGCTTGAGTTTCTGCTGAAGGAATGTCGGAAGATCCACCTTCCCGACGAAACATATTCCTTGGGAATCCTTCTTGTCGGCGGACTGAAGATCCGCTTGGTGAGCGATCTCCCTGACCTCCGGCTTGGTAAGATGCCCGATAGGGAAGATCGCCTTGCCGAGCTGCTCCTGCGTGAGCTGGCAGAGAAAATAGCTCTGATCCTTGTTCGGATCCACTCCCTCCAGAATCCTCCATTGAGGTAGCCCGTCAATCACAACCTGCTTGCCGTCAGCGTCCAACAGCGGCTCACGGCGGCAGTAGTGCCCGGTGGCAACCATATCAGCCCCCAACTTTTGCGCAGCCTTCAGAAAAGCGTCGAACTTAATCTCGCGGTTGCACAACACATCCGGGTTAGGGGTGCGGCCGGCTGAATATTCATTGAACATATAGTCCACCACGCGCTGGCGGTACTCCTTGGAAAGGTCCACAAAGTAGAACGGGATGCCGATCTTCCGCGCGACCATCTCCGCCACAAAGCGGTCCTCCTCCCATTCGCAGTCCCCGTGCAGCGTCGCGTCCGCGTCGTGCCAGTTCTGCATAAACATCGCGAACACATCATACCCCTGCCGCTTCAACAGCAGAGCGGCTACACTTGAATCAACTCCTCCGGATAATCCGACACAGACTTTCATAAACTTACCTCATCTCCCGCAAGTCGGCGGCCGCTTGCCCATAAACATAAGTGACTGCCCGCCAAGAATCACCTGCTATGCCTTCAACGCAAGAGTTGGAACGCCTTGCGCAAAGGTGCATACAAATTTACTCAAATGCTTGAATATGCACAATTTTTGCTAACTTTGAAAACTTGTGTATAAAGACCACTGAATATGAAGACAGTAAAACTGGACATCAACTATACTGAATATTCCTCCATCGATGAGATGGATCCTCAGGACATCGAACTTGTGAAGGCTGCCATCGAGGCGCAGAGAGGATCTTATGCTCCATATTCCACATTCAATGTTGGGGCAGCCCTACGCCTTGAGGATGGGACAATAGTAAAGGGAGCCAATCAGGAGAACGCAGCCTATCCGTCGGGACTTTGCGCCGAGAGGACCGCGATGTTCGCCGCCAGTGCCAACAACCCAGGCAAGGCGATGCTTTCCCTCGCCATTGTCGGTGGCTTCAACGGCACACTGAGCGAGACCCCTTGCTCGCCTTGCGGAGCCTGCCGTCAGGTGATGGCCGAGTACCAGACTTTGTCCGGCCGACCGATGAGCATAATTATGTACGGAACGAAAAAAACGTGGAAATTCGACAAAGTTGACGACATCCTGCCATTCATTTTTGACAGTTTCAACGAAAAGTAGTATATTTGCAGTCAGGGAAAGTCGTACACGACCAGCTCCCTCTGAATTCCCCCAGGGTCGGAAGGCAGCAAGGGTAGGAGGTCGTAGCGGTGCGATGT
>CAVKYA010000335.1:0-3004 GCA_963660255.1 Bacteroidaceae bacterium
CCGGAGAAGACTCTGTTCATCATGATCACCCATGCTCCGGAGAAAGTCATGCAGACAATCTCGTCAAGATGCCAGGCGATCCGTGTCCTGCCATATTCAAAGAATGAGATTGTTGAGATTTTGACATCCCGTTTCGGAAAGACCGCTGACGAGGCTTCGCAGGCGGCGTTGGTGGCTGGTGGCAGTGTCGGTGCGGCGCTGCGTTACCTCTCCGGGAAAGAGGACTATATGCGCCAGATGGAGATATTCAAAGGCCTTGTTGACTCCCTTGCCGCGAAGGATCTTTCCGCCGCTTTGGGTTGGGGGGATGCGATGGCCGCGCTGCCGTCGCGTGAAAACCAGAAAGCTTTTTGTAAATTTGCGGGTGAAAGCCTTCGCAAAGTGTTTCTGATTCAGCAGAACCTGCCACAGATCGCCGGTGTCTCGCAGGAGGAAAAGGAGTTTTTTGAGCGGCTTGCGTCAAGGTGCAGGAAGAGTTTCCCGAGGATGGCTGTCTCATGTCTGGACAGGGCGCAGATGCTGATCGACAGGAATGTGAACCAGAAGATTCTTTTCACCGACCTTGTGGGGCGGTTGTATTTGAGTTTCTGATAATTATGAATGATATATATGGAAAATATTGATAACGAGGCAATAAAATTCGACTGTAACCGTGGATGCACAATCTCGCAGGATCAGGAGACCGGGGAATATGACTGCAACTATCGTCGAGGTTGCTGCAAGCTTAAGGACTACGACTGGCTTCATGGAATACGTCAGGAGCAATTCAAAGACCTTTTCGAGGTTCGCTTCAAGAACACCAGAAAAGGGATTTACATCAACGCATCCGGTCAGGGGATAAAGACCGGGGATCTGGTCATAGTTGAGGCCACCAACGGTCATGACCTTGGAATCGTCACTTTGGAAGGTCCGATTGTCGGACGTCAGATGAAGTGCAAGGGCATTGATCCTGAGACGACTCCACTGAAAAAGATTTATCGTAAAGCCAAGCCTTTCGACATCGCCAAGTGGCAGGAGGCCATAGCCCGCGAGCAGGACACCATGATCCAGGCCCGCAGGATCGCCGCCGAGCTCGGTTTGGACATGAAGATCGGAGATGTTGAGTTTCAGGGAGATGGCACGAAAGCGATTTTCTATTACATCGCCGACGGCCGTGTGGATTTCCGCCAGCTGATCAAGGTCTATGCGGAGGAGTTCCGCATCAGGATTGAGATGAAGCAGATCGGTGCCCGTCAGGAGGCCGGTTTGATCGGAGGTCTCGGAATCTGCGGACGTGAGCTTTGCTGCGCCAATTTCATCACGAATTTCCAGTCGATCTCCACTTCGGCCGCCCGTACTCAGGATCTGTCCCTGAATCCGCAGAAGCTCGCAGGCCAGTGCGGGAAGCTGAAATGCTGCCTGAACTACGAGGTCGCTAATTATCTGGATGCCCAGTCACGTATTCCTAAAGTCACGGAACCTCTTGAGTTTGAGGATGGTCTGGCTTATCTGGCCAAGACGGACATCCTTCAGGAGATCATGTATTTCACGTATGAGAAAGGATCGCTTGCGAACCTTTACCCTGTGGCGGCTTCCGAAGTCGCGCAGATCATCATGATGAACCGCAACGGACAGAAGCCGGAATCCCTGAAGAGTGAGCCGGAACCGGTTGGCCCTCAGTTCGTTTCCGCTGTGGGTGACGACAGCATCACAAGGTTTGACAAACCGAAGAAAAACAGGAACAAGAATCGTAACAAGAACAAGGTTAAGCCGCTGGCGGCAGACCAAGCCGCAGCTCCTGCGGACAACGCCGAGGCACCGGCCAGACCAAGGCCAGAAGGCGGAAATTTCAGAGGACGGAACAACGGCCCTCGCCGGAACGGTGGGAACGGACGTCCGCAGCAGCAACGCCCGCGTGGCGACAGGAAACAGGAACAGAAGCCTGTAAAGACTGATGAATAAAGGTTTTCTTGCGTTTGTTCTGATGATGGCCGTGGCGTCGTGCGCGCGTCCTTCCTCCTACGAACCGTTTGTGGTCAGAGAGAAGGCCGAGTATGGTGACACCTACATATTCAATCTGGATCTGACTGACTCCACCGTGTCTTATGGGTTGGATTTCTACACAAGATTGGATCGTCCCGCGTTCGGAACGTTTCCGTCCGACAGCATATCGTTGGATTTGAGGTGGATATCCCCGTCTGATTCGATCATCCTGTCTGACACGACTTTCATACGTGTGGCTCATCCGGTGGACTCTTCCTATTATTCGAGGGATTTTGTGTGCGGCTACAAGGAGATGTTGAGTCTTCCTGAGTACGGAATATGGAGGCTGAAGGCCAGAGTGCTGAATGATTCGGAGACAATCAGGGGATTGGGTGTTATCTTCACAAGAAAGGAAAATGGGACACGATAAACTTAGAAAATTCGCGGAGAACGAGACTTTCTCCTGTCTTCTCCAGCCGGAGGCTGCTTCGGTGCTTGATAAGTCTAATGCGGATAACAGCTTGAGACTCAAGGATCATCCGATCAAGGGACATTGGAACGAGAGGATGTTCGCATCAGCCCAGCCGATCGTGCTGGAGCTCGGTTGTGGGAAGGGGGAGTACACGATCGATTTGTCTCGTAGAGAGCCATCCCTGAACTACATTGGAGTGGACATTAAAGGGGCGCGCCTTTGGAAAGGTGCGAAGTTCGCCACCGAGAACAATCTCCCGAACGTGGCTTTCCTGCGCACAAGAATCGAGTTTATCGACGCTTTCTTCGCTCCTGAGGAAGTTTCGGAAATATGGCTGACCTTCTCCGACCCTCAGATGAAGAGCGAGAACTGCCGCCTTACCAGCCCGCTTTTTCTGGAGCGCTACCGCAAATTCCTGAAAAAGGGCGGAATAGTCCACCTCAAGACGGACAGCCGCTTTCTTTATGAATATTCCAAAGCGGTGGCCGAGCGGAACGGGTTGAGGATTCTGGCCTGCACCAATGATCTTTACGGAACCGGCCGCGCTGACCTCTCGGATTGTGCCTTGCG
>CAVKYA010000336.1:0-2979 GCA_963660255.1 Bacteroidaceae bacterium
GGGCCGCCACCGCGCACGCTCCCCGGTAGTTGGTCTCGCGCAGCTTCTCGCTGAGTCCTTCGGCATTGTCGCGGGTGCGTAGACGGATCGGTTCCAGCGCCGGTGTATTGTGCTCCGAGCCGAAAGTGACGATGAATCCCTCGTCCTGAAGGTAACCGGAATATTCCTCAAGCACGGCCGTAGTGTTGCGTGTCGTGATGAATTCCACGGACTTGATCCCGCGCTTCTTAAGTGTGTCGGCGGCCTTTTGGAGATCGCCCTCGAAGTCGGTGAAATTGCCTTTCGCGTCATCGGCGAGGAATGGATAGGTCGGGATTCCGCCGGCGGCCTTGATGATCTGGCAGACGGTCTCCATCGGCAGGAACGCTTTCGGATCCTCCGGCACGAACGCCGCGCCCCCGGCCTTGAGGAGTTTGCTTCTGATCTCGTTCTCCACTGCCGCCTCGTTGCCTGAATCGGATTTCAGCGGCTGTCCTCCAAAGATTCTTTCGTATAGGGCAAGCCTGTCCTCTACTTTAGAGACCTTTGCGTCAACCGCCATCCTGAGAGCCTTCGCGAGGTGGCGCTCACGTACCGACCCTCTGGCCAGATCTTTGGCAACCTGCTTGAAATCAATGCTGAATCCGGCCTTGACCGCATCCAGATGGGCGTTCAGTTTGGCGCACATCCTCTCGACTTGGGCGTTGGACTCCGCCCTCACGTCGGCAAGCATCCGAGCCTCTTTCCCGCTGAGAATCACCGGGTAGGCAAGCCCCTTTCCGCTGAGGTAGGTGCGTCCCGGGTTGTTCGGGTCGTTCACTCTGAGCCCCGCCGCCTGATCCTCGCTGTTCAGAGAGATGAACTCGATGTTGAACAGCGGGTAGAGATGTCTCGCGGCGCATTCGTCATTCCACTCCTTATAACCGTCCAGACTGTAGAAGTCATTGATTCCCACCACTCCCACGCCTTCGGAAGCGGCCATATCAAGAGCTTGTCCAACATCTTTGAAGGCGCTGAAGGAGTACGGTGTGTGAAGGTGTGCGTTAACGTCGATTATCGTTTTCATATTCATTATATTCTTTGCTCAAAGTTAGCAATAATCCTATAAAGGTCATTCTGTAATGTGGATTTTTGAAGCCATTCGGTCAAATTTGAAATTAATTTGCTAAATTTGTAAGAATTACCACGAATGATAATGCATATTTTAATAAACTTTCAAAATGGGTAATAAGAATTCAAATCTCGCTGCCATCGTCGTGATGTTCGCGTTGTTCTTTATGATCGCGTTCGTCACGAATCTCGCAGGCTCAATGGGCGTGATCGTCACCAACCAGTTCGGAGCGTCCAAGGCTCTCTCTCAACTCGGCTCTCTTGCCAATTTCATCGCTTATGCGTGTATGGGCATCCCGGCCGGACTCATTCTTAAGAGAAAAGGCTACAAGTTCACCTCACTTCTCGCTGTTGTAATTGGCTTTATCGGGGTTGGCGTGCAGTTCCTCTCTGGGTATGCCGAGTCTTTCGGTGTTTATGTGCTCGGCGCTTTCATCGCCGGTTTCTCGATGTGTATGCTCAACATCGTTGTCAACCCTATGCTTAACACCCTTGGTGGTGGCGGCAACAAGGGCAACCAGCTGATCCAGTGGGGTGGCTCCTGCAACTCCATCGGTGCTACCATCGCACCTGTCTTCGTAGGTTGGCTCGTCGGTGGAAGCATCAAGGACGCTTCTGTAGCCAAGGCCGCGCCTGTGATGATCCTTGCTATGGCTATCTTCGCCGTTGCCTTTGTCGTGATATCGCTCACGAAGATTCCGGAGCCTCATATGGAGACACCAGAGGAAAAGGCCGCCCGTCTCTCCGGCAATAAGGTAAAGGATCCATACGGTCCGCTTTCATTCCGTCACTTCGTTCTTGGAGCTATCGCCATCTTCTTCTATGTGGGTATCGAGGTCGGTATTCCGAATACTGCCAATGTGTACTTCTCTGGACTTGATGGAGTAGGTCCTGCTCTTGCCGGTACAATGATTGGCGGTTATTGGTTCTGTATGCTTCTCGGCCGTCTCATCGGTGCGAGCGTTGGTGCCAAGGTCAGCAGCAAGGCTATGCTTCTCGCGACTTCAGCTGTGGCCATTGCCTTCATCCTTTGTGTTGTATTCATTCCGGAGACTGTGACTGTGGCGATCGCAGGCAAGATTATCCCTGTGGCGCTTGTTTTCGTGCTCCTTTGCGGTTTTTGCACCTCAATTATGTGGGGGGCGATTTTCAATCTTGCCGCTGAAGGCCTCGGCAAGTACACAGCCGCCGCTTCCGGTATATTTATGGCTCTTGTCTGCGGTGGTGGTATCATTCCATTTGTCCAAAACTTCATCGCTGACAAGGTTGGCTCTCTCCAGAGCTACTGGCTCATCATTCTTTGCTTGGCCTACCTCATCTATTATGCTGCGGTCGGTTCAAAGAACGTCAACAAGGACATCCCTGTAGAGTAATAATCCAATGGTGCCCGATCTCTTTTTATGGGTGATTGGGCACCGTGCTTTTTTAACATAATTATTATGGAACAGAATCTAGTAATAGGAATAGATGTCGGTGGACAGACCACCAAATGCGGTGTTGTTGACGCTCGCGGAACCGTGCTCGCACAGACCGTCATCCGCTCGGACACCTACACGACGGTTGAACCTTATATTGAGGAACTTGCCGTCGCTTTGAAGAAAATCATCACAGACGCTAACGCCGAAGGCCAGATCCGTGGAATCGGTGTGGGTGCTCCAAACGCCAACTACTACACCGGTGACATCGAGAACGCCGTGAACCTCTCTTGGGGTCGAAGCGGTTCCATCCATTTCGCTCAGATGCTCTCCGAGGCTGTCGGCGGCATTCCTGTGACCCTTACCAACGACGCCAACGCCGCAGCTATGGGCGAGATGACCTACGGTGCGGCCAGAGGAATGAAGAATTTCATTATGATCACCCTCGGCACCGGAGTCGGCAGCGGCATCGTCA
>CAVKYA010000337.1:0-2969 GCA_963660255.1 Bacteroidaceae bacterium
TCTGGGATGTCGGCCCTTGCAGGAAGGTTCAGGAACTTGCCTGAAAGCGCCTTAGGGTCAAATTCTATCCACGAATATTTAGAAGCCGAAGCGACGCTCTTCTGGATAACCTCAAGACTCTTGGAACGCTCTCTTACAGCAACCACATCACCAGGCTTCACCTGAACTGAAGGGATGTTGCAAACAGTGCCGTTAAGAGTGATGTGAGCGTGGCTGACAAGTTGTCTTGCGGCGGCCCTTGTAGGAGCAATGCCCATTCTGTAAACAACGTTGTCAAGTCTTGACTCAAGGAGGAGGAGAAGGTTCTCACCTCTCAGACCAGACATCTTGGAAGCCTTGAGATAGGTGTTGTGGAACTGACGCTCAAGAAGGCCATACATATATCTAACCTTCTGTTTCTCCTTAAGTTGCATTCCATACTCACGCTGCTTCTTGCGCTTTGCCGCCAGACCGTGCTGTCCCGGAGGATAGTTTCTCTTCTCGAAATCCTTGTCACTTCCGAATATCGGTTCGCCGAATTTACGGGCGATCTTTGTACTTGGACCAATGTATCTTGCCATAGTAATTTTTGTTTTAATTCATTGATTAGACTTTACGACGGCCTTTTGGTCTACATCCGTTGTGAGGCATCGGGGTCACATCGACAATCTCCGTGACAACGATTCCAGCGTTGTTGATGGTTCTGATGGCGGACTCACGGCCGGCGCCAGGACCCTTGACGAAGACTTTCACCTTACGGAGACCTGCGTCAAAAGCGGTCTTCGCGGCATCCTCGGCAGCCACCTGAGCGGCGTACGGGGTGTTCTTCTTGGAACCTCTGAAGCCGCTCTTTCCGGCTGAGGACCAACTGATCACCTGCCCCTGATTGTTGGTCAGGGAAATGATCACATTATTGAAGGTTGATGAAATATGGGCCTGGCCCGTAGCCTCAACCTTGACAACTCTCTTTGATGATGTTGTTTTCTTTGCCATAATTCACCTGGTTTTACTTGGTCGCCTTCTTCTTGTTGGCAACAGTCTTCTTCTTACCCTTTCTCGTGCGGGCATTGTTCTTTGTGCTCTGACCGCGTACAGGGAGACCGATACGATGACGGATACCTCTGTAGCAACCGATATCCATCAGTCGTTTGATGTTCATCTGGACGGAGGAACGAAGCTCACCCTCGATCTTGTACTCCTCGGTGATGAGGGTACGGATAGCGGCGACCTGCTCGTCGTTCCATTCACCGACCTTGATGTCGTAATCGATTCCGCACTTCTGGAGAATCTCTCTCGCGGAGCTGCGGCCGATACCGTAGATGTAGGTGAGACCTATCTCACCCCTTTTGTTGTTCGGTAAATCAACACCGGCTATTCTTGCCATAATTTATCTTAGACTTTATTTGTTTTACAAACTACTGTTATCCCTGACGCATCTTGAACTTAGGGTTCTTCTTGCAGATGACATAAAGACGGCCTTTACGTCTGACGATCTTGCAATCCTCGCTGCGCTTCTTAATGGATGTTTTGACTTTCATATCGTGAATATTTTTATTTGTACCTGAAGGATATTCTTCCCTTTGTCAAATCATAAGGTGAAATTTCAACCCTCACCTTGTCTCCAAGGAGGATGTGGATGAAATTCATTCTCATCTTGCCGGAGATGTTGCAGAGAAGGACGTGACCGTTCTCAAGCTCCACCTTGAACATCGCGTTGGGAAGAGTCTCGATCACTTTTCCGTCTTGTTCTATCGCTACTTGTTTGGACATTGAAAAAACACTTTAAAATTTACCAGTACTTTCAATATAATCAAATGTTGACAGTTGTTCCGCCTTGCCTTTACGAACAACAACCGTAAGCTCATAGTGAGCCGCGTTCCTGTGGTCGGAAGTGTGTACAGCCCAACCATTTCTGGCCACATACACTCCTCTGCCGCCTGCATTGATCATTGGTTCGATGCAGATGACCATTCCATCCACAAGTCTGCACCCGTGGCCTTGACGTCCGTAGTTCGGAACGCCTGGAGCCTCGTGCATCTCCTTCCCGAGTCCGTGCCCTTCAAGTTCACGGACCACCGAGAATCCGAATGACTCGGCGTACGATTGCACCGCGTGTCCGATGTCACCAGTCCTGTTGCCGGCAACCGCGGCCTCGATGCCCTTGTAGAGCGAAGCCTTGGTAACATCCATAAGCTTACGGGTCTCGGCGTCCACCTCCCCTACCGGGAAAGTGTAAGCCGAATCACCGTTATAGCCTTTGTACAGGGTGCCGATGTCGGCTGTCACGATGTCGCCTTCCTTAAGGACATAGTCCGACGGAAAACCGTGGACAACGACATCATTGACTGATGTACATATCGCGGCGGGAAAACCCTCGAATCCAAGAAAACTAGGAATCGCTCCGTTGTCACGGATAAAAGTCTCGGCCACCTCATTCAACCTCGCGGTTGTCACACCCGGGGCGACCACCTTACCGACCTCCGCCAATGTCTTTGAGACAAGTATGGCATTCTCGCGCAAAAGCTCGATTTCCTCTTCTGTCTTAGGCTTAACCATCAATCCTGTTGATTATCAAAATTACATTCCTGAGCGTCCGCTGATACGTCCGGTCTTCATCAGACCGTCATAGTGACGCATCAGAAGATAGCTCTCTATCTGCTGAAGTGTGTCAAGGACAACGCCCACGAGAATCAACAGCGAGGTACCGCCGTAGAAGCTTGCGAACTGATCCTGAACACCCATAATCCTGGCGAATGCTGGGAGAATGGCGATGATGGCGAGGAAGATTGATCCAGGGAGCGTCACCTTTGACATTATGGAGTCAAGGTAATTGACCGTGGCCTTTCCAGGCTTCACGCCAGGGATGAATCCACCGTTCTTCTTCATATCCTCCGCCATCATAGTAGGATTTACCGTAACGGCCGTGTAGAAGTATGTGAAGATGACAACGAGGAATCCGAAAATCAGGTTATACCAGAATCCGGTGTAGT
>CAVKYA010000338.1:0-2956 GCA_963660255.1 Bacteroidaceae bacterium
TGTTAATGGAGAAAATATATATAATGAATATCTTTCATTAAATGTCAAAAAGTCAAATGGTCATTTCTCTATAGGCACAACCGGAGGAAATCCGGATTTGACTACGGATGACAACAAGAAACTGTTGTATGGTTGGCCGGATAGTTGGTCTTCCTATACTACAATAGTTGTTGATGACAACATATATAAGTATGGTGATAACGGCTTTGTTGAGTCTCCGAGCTTTAGCGCCAAAGATGGAGCTGTTCTGATTGCTAAGTACGGAGACATTGAAGTACGCCAGCAAATAAATATAGTTGAAAACAACTCCACAAACAGAAAAGACGTTGTTCAAATTAGCTATGTTGTAACGAACAAAGGAACAAAGTCACATGATTTCGGCACAAGAATAATGCTTGATACCATGCTCGGGTCTAATGACGAAGCTCCTTTTAGAGTGCCCGGTCATGGTTCAATTACGACGCAGACTGAATTTGAAGGGAGCGATATTCCGCAGTATTGGCAGGCATTCGACAGCCTTGATAATCCTAAGGTCGTTTCTCAGGGGTCTTTTTTGCGTACAACCGTAAATAAACCGGACAAGGTTCAGTTTACCAACTGGAGAAAAGTCTATAATAATCCTTGGAATTGCCCTGTGACTGCCGGTGAGTCAAACGGAGACAGTGCTGTAACTATCACATGGAACAAGAAAGCCCTCAAAGCCGGCGAGACAAGAACATATACCACGCACTATGGCTTGAGCGAACTTGTCCAGGATAACAGACCGCCTCTGCTTGTCAGCATCTATGGCGACAGCACTCTGTCTCTTGAGAACGGTCAATATTCGCCCAATCCGTTTGATGTTACGGTTTATATCAAAAACATAGGCAGCGGAATAGCCGAGAATCCGTGGATCGAGATATCATTCCCCGGCGATAATCTTACAACAAACGGAATGAAGCGTGTGAGGATAAGCCTTAATGATATTGGAAGAAACGAAGAACTTCAGCAAAGCTGGAAAGTTACAGCAAAAAATGTAAGCCAAGATACCCATGAGATTATCAATATAACTGTTGGCGCAGATAATACTGAGACGAAGACGGTATCAAAATATATTACCATTCCGGCGCTCGGAAAAAACAACGAGATAAAGTGGGGCAAAAAGACTTGGCTTGGTTCTTGGAGTGGCGAAGATAATCTTAGCTTCTTGAATCGGAAAGAGGACTTTTTCAAAACAGACATTTGGGGCAATTACAAGAATGTGTGCACTGAACTTGATGACAATTATTTCTATTCTCTGGTTGCCGGGATGGAACCAACCGTTATAGAATATATTGGAAAACAACGTAACAATATAGAAGAAGGTTGGGACGGTTCGTGCTATGGAATGAGTGTTGTTGTGTCCTTAATGAAAGATGGGCAGTTGACACCTAACTATTGGCAGAAACGCGCTAAAGTAGCACATGATTTGAAAGCTCCCAAAAATAGCGCGACAGTAAGAAATCTTATTAATTACTATCATCTTTCGCAGTTTTTGCCCGATGCCGTTGATTTGGATTTTACATATATTAAAATGCCGGAAAGAGAGATCCTCAAACAAATCGTTACGGATTGTCAAAAAGTTCAAAACGGCGGGTTGCCAGTGGTAATAAATTATTGGTGGTTAGCTAATGAAGTAGATGAAGAAAACGGCAAACATAAAACGTATGGACATACTGTAATAGGCTATCATGTGGATAGGGCTAATCATGATGAAACTGGTGAGAATAGTTACAGGATTTCTATCTGTGACCCCAATAAAAGCAGTTGGAGGTATTTGTATATAAGCTCTGACTATTCTAAGTGGAGTTACGATGGAATGAAAAAAACAAGCGACGACCCAAATGGCGTTTGGGTAAAGGATGGCGTTGAACAAAAACAGATGTCAGGGCCATATGCTGCACTGGACTGGATAGATATAAGAAATCCTGAAACGGGAGTTGACAGATCAAGACTTAAAAACTATAATTCTAATTTTATAAATAACTATACTGCTACAGGCTATGCTATCTTAGATTCGACTGGTAAAAAAATAGAAGGAGAAAAAACGGTTAACAAATCCGGACAGGAAATAACATATCTTCCGGACGGAAATCAATTTACGATTGTGCCTGATGACGGAAGCAACGAAATCGATGCATCGTTAGTCCTCAAAGATTGTTCGACTACGGTAAAGGCGACTAATGCTGATAAAGTTACCGTCAATAAGAACGGTAGCGTTGCATTCAAGGGCGATTCGTCGGATTGCGACATAAGTCTTACTCTCAACTCTTCGCTTTCAACGCTGCCTTGGTATACGGTTAATCTAAAAGGTTCTGATATCAATGACTATGAAATGAAACCGACATCTGAAGGTGTTTTGGTTTCCGGCAGCAATCTCAAGAACACGCAGATAACAGCCAATAATCTTGAACAGACCGTCTATGTTGATGTTTCTACCGATGCTACCTCCGTTTTGCTTAGAGATGAAGGAAACGGAAAAGTGGGCGTGTATACCGACGAAGATGGAGACGGAAAATACGAAACCAAGATTGCAGAGGGCGGTGAAGACAAACCTGTAACAGAAGAACAGTCCCTGTTCCTAAAAATATTTAAAGTTGTAGGCAATATTTTACTGATACCCTTTAAGTTGATCCTCGCGCTTATAAGAGCAATAATCAATCTGTTCAAATAATTCCTCGGCAAATAATTCAACCCCTACAATCTCCTATATATGAGTGCCGCCGCCTGTGGCTTGCTGCAGGCGGCGGTGCTTTTGCTTTGCGGCTCAAAATAAACCTCAAAATATGATAGAATTTTCTTCTGTACTATGGTATAATACAATAGATTATATTGTCACAACTTATTTAGGAGTGTTTTTGTTGCAGACAACTGTTGATTCATTGAAAATAAACTACATGGACAAAGGCTCGGGCGAGCTTGTGGTTCTGCTGCACGG
>CAVKYA010000339.1:0-2943 GCA_963660255.1 Bacteroidaceae bacterium
GAATTCCCCCAGGGTCGGAAGGCAGCAAGGGTAGGAGGTCGTAGCGGTGCGATGTACTAAGCTTTCCCTTTTTTTTGTACCCTTTTCTGTCATTTTTTCTTACTACGCAAAAAGATTGCGTACCACACATATAATTTTGCGCTTGCAATCCGAAAGGATATGCATTATATTTTTTCACGCCGCGGTTTTAGCAGCGTCATTACCTGATAAGGTCAAAATGTCTGCTTACTCCTATTCAATGGCAACTGCTGGTTCGAGTCCAGCCCGCGGCACAATTTTATGAGGACCAAGAATGGCTTACTTCTTGATTCTTTCTTCTTAATTCTATTGCAGAATTAAGAGACCCATCAGCCATTCGATTTCCTCATATTAATATAAAATAAGGTAGCCCTGCTACCAACAAGGTCAAAGAGAGGCTTACTTCTATGATTCTTATTGCTTGGCTGATAACCAGGAAGACAGCTTCTCAATTACCTTTTAAAATTATTATGGTTATGAATAAGGCCTTAACAAAAGTCGCTTTGCGCTATCACGCAGTGTTCCTTGACATCAATCGCGAGGACATCAACAAGAATTCCGAAGCTACAATTCCTGTGATGGCATTCGTGGCGCGATTGAGGGAGAACGGTTTCAGTGTGAGTGAGGAACTCCTCCGTGCCCTTAACGTGGTTTCAACAGACACTCTTGCTGAAATCATTGAGTGTATCAATGATGTGATGGGTGTTAATATGAACTGGGCTTCACTTGTCAAGGGGTGGGATGTGCCTACAGGGGAATCCCGCGCGGATCACTTTCTCACCTGGATCACAAACATTTTTGGAGGGAAATCGGCCGGATTCAAGGGAACAACCCTCAAGTGTGGCCACTTTATTCCAGACGGAACATTCCCATTAGAGCGTTACAATGGCTGTCCATTCTGCGGAACACCATTCGAGACCGCTGACTTTGTTTATAAAGGTCAGGGTAGCAAGTTGAAAGAACTCAGACTGTTTACTGACACTGACATAAAAAAAGTCTTTGTCTCCCTTCTCTCTTCCGCGACACCTTTGGACGCGACACAGGTCGATTCTCTTAAACTGCTTCTGGCCCAGTACCCTCTACCCGCAGACGTGAATATTCCAATGAAGGAAACCGCGATGCTTGTCACCAAGGCTTTGGTAGAGCAGGGAAAAGCGAATGAGGCTATTGCGCTTCTGAAGACTCCTGCTGACATCCTCCGTTATCTTTGGTATGAGAAGACCGGCTATGTTCAGATCATCGAGCCGAAGACCCTTGTGGCTCACGCCCGGAAGATGTACTACCATATGTGGGGGCCACTTGACAAGGGTAAGGATGCTGCCAAGGATATGAAGCGGAAACTTATGCTTAAATATGACCGTAAGGCCTGTCTGCGCGTAGCCAAATGGATGAATGCCCTTCCGATGACAGCCAGACAAGCGGCGGAAAATATGAATCCGAAACGCGGTATGTGGGTACGTATGATCCGTGCCCTCCGCCTGGGTGAATATTCCCGTAAGCCAGGTATGACGCATCTGGCGGAGATTCTGGATGTGTTCTACAAGCAGGATTACTCTACCTGGCAGGGTCGTGTGGACAAGGCCCGTTCCGAAAATGACGCGGACAAGACCCTTGATTTGTTAAAGGAACGTCCAGGTCTTTTTGCCCGTTGCCTGTTTGCCACTATGCTTCGATTCGGCGGCGATAAGGCATTGGCCGCTTTCGATGAGGTGGCGGACAGACTTCCGGCACGACTGCTGTTGTCATTAGGCAATGCCGCCGAGACTTATTTTGACATAAAGGGAGCACGGGTTGTACGCCCGATCACTGGTGTAACCCACCGTATCGGGGCCAACAAGCTGCTTGTTCTATACGATGAAGAGGCCAGAAAGGAGATGGTCAAGGGTGTCAACGAAATCTACAAGTCATCTATGGAACGTCGTTTCGCTTCACAGAAAACCGAGGCGAAATCCATCTTCATTGACCCGGTCCTCTACAAAATACCAGTAAGTGTGGGCGATCGTACCTCAACCGTTCAAGACACCTCCTGCGCCTTGATGGGGACTCGCTTCCCAGTAGATGGTGAGACCGTACGCTTGTTCCTTCAGTGGGGAAAAGGTTTGCATTCCCAGCCACTTGATATGGATTTGAGCTGCCGGATAGCATTGCCGGAGGGAAAGACCGACTACTGCTACTTCGGGAATCTGACGTGCCCTGGAGCAAAGCACTCCGGTGACATCCGAGAGATTCCGGAAATGGTTGGCACCGCTGAATATATAGAACTTTCTCTTCCGGAATTGGAGGCGGAAGGAGCCAAGTATGTGACTTTCACTTGCAATGCATACTCCTGCGGTTCACTCTCCCCTAACCTCGTCGTCGGATGGATGGATTCAGCATATCCAATGAAAATCTCTAAGAAAAAAGGTGTGGCGTATGACCCTTCGTGTGTCCAACACTTTGTCCGCATCAGCGAAGGAAACTTGTCCAAGGGACTGGTGTTCGGCGTTCTGGATGTCGCAAAGCGTGAAATCATCTGGCTTGAGATGGCATTTACATCTCAGATTATCCACGATGCCGACTGCGAATCAATTGAAGCGATCCTACATCGATTGGAAGAGAAGATCTCTATCGGGGAACTTCTTGATCTGAAAGCCAAAGGACAGAACCTGAGACTGACAGAGTCTGCCGACGAAGCTGATGAGGTTTACACTTACGAATGGGCGTTGAATCCGGCGGAGGTAAGCAATCTGCTTAATGGATAGAAAAAATGGAATATATCCACCACTCAGTATTGGGAAAATTTCCGTAATTTCGTGCCTGATATGGAAAAGTACGAAAGCGCTATTTTTGAAGGGCTGAACGCCGAGCAGAAGAAGGCGGTCGGCAGTGTGGACGGACCGGTGCTGATTGTGGCTGGTGCGGGATCTGGAAAGACAAGGGTGTTGA
>CAVKYA010000340.1:0-2899 GCA_963660255.1 Bacteroidaceae bacterium
CGGCCCTTCTGGACGACATCCATGCCCAGGAGCGGATGAAGCATATTCCCGAGAACTCCGTCATCCCGACCCTTGTCTATCTCAAGGACTGCAAGAACGTTACTCTCAAGGACTTCATCCTCCGCTACCCCGCCACCAAGGACGACCTCTACATCATCGATGGCGGCAGCGTCACAGTTGACGGCTGTTACTCTGACATGAGGTAATGTGGCCGTGGAGGCCAATCCCTTATAAATGAATATATTGACGCACCCTCCTTCCCGTTATGTCGGTTGGAAGGAGGGTACTTCTTTTTTTACTGATATTCAATAACTTACCCTCCACGACAACCTGCCGGCAACTCTGGAGACGCCTACATTTTTTCAGAAAAGTTCGGAACAAATTTGCCGAAAAGTTCGGAATAAACTTGCCGAAAAGTTCGGAATAACTTATTTTTGCATTGAAAATCAATGGCGTTATGGAAAACAAGAATTATAGGGCTCGTGTGTGTGATTCAATACTGCAAAAAAAACTAAGGACGAGTGGGGCGGTGTTGATAACAGGCCCTAAATGGTGTGGAAAAACCTGGACCGCACTGAATGCGGCTAACAGTGTTCTGTATATGCAGGATACTGACAAACGTTCTTCATACTTGAAACTGGCTCAGACAACACCGTCTTTGCTTCTACGGGGAGAGCAGCCACGGTTGATTGACGAGTGGCAGACAGCGACCGTGCTATGGGACGCTGTACGATACGCCGTTGACAAGGATCAGCGCAAAGGTCAGTATATTCTTACTGGCAGTGTGGTTGTCGATGACGATGACGCAGATCCTTCTGAAAGAATGGAACACACTGGTACGGGACGTATATCACGACTCCGGATGCGGCCTATGAGCCTGTATGAAAGTGGAGAGTCTAATGGCACGGTGTCCCTTAAGGCTCTGTTCGATGGGGAGCTGAAAGTCGAAGCCATCAGTGCGCTTACAATAGAAGACATCGCGTATTCAATCTGCCGTGGAGGCTGGCCGGCCTCACTTGGTTTGGACAAGGAAGATTCAATTGAAGTCGCTTACGATTACTACGATGCTGTGACAGAAAGAGACGCGTCCGCGGTTGACAAATCGCAGAAGGATCCAGATAGGATGAGAAGCATTATGAGATCTCTCGCCCGGAACATTTCCACGATGACAACCGACAAGACAATCATGGCAGATGTCAAGGCCAACGACCTATCCATCACTGACAAGACTCTGGAGACATATCTGAGAGCTCTGCGAAAGCTGTTCGTCATTGAGGACATCAAAGCTTGGCAACCTTCCTTAAGATCAAAGACAGGCATAAGGACCTCGGACAAAAGGCAGTTTGTTGACCCTTCAATCGCCGTAGCAGCCATAGGAACAACCCCTCAAGGACTGATTGAAGACTTCAACTATTTTGGATTCCTCTTTGAATCCTTATGCGCCAGAGACCTTAGGGTATATTCAGAAGCGCTGCGTGGCGAAATACGTCATTATCATGACAATAATGACTTGGAAGCGGATCTGATCATCAGCCTGAACAATGGAAAATGGGCGGCTGTGGAAGTAAAACTGGGAAGCCGCGAGATAGAGGAAGGTGCCGAACATCTTAAGAAACTGGCCTCCAAGATTGACACCGACAGATTCCCAGCCCCATCATTTCTGATGGTTCTCACTGGAGGAGAATTCGCCTACCGGAGGGACGATGGCGTGCTGGTGGTGCCGATCGGCTGCCTAAAAGACTAAAGATTGACATTTTGCATTAAAAATCACTATATTTGTCTCAATGAAAAAAAATGAAGACATAAATCTGTTTTCCGAATATTTGTTTTGGGATGTTCGCAAAGACTCAATAGATCTCGACACTAACGAGTCCTATGTCATTAAACGTGTTTTGGAATTTGGCCAAATGAATGACTGGTACCAACTTGTATCAAGGTACGGACTTGAACGGATTGTAAGGGTAACCCAGAGGCTAAGGACATTGGATCCAAAGGCTTTGTCATTTATTTCGTGCATTTCGTCCACTTCAAAGAAAACATTCAGATGCTTCACCTCGAAACCATCAACCCAGACACTTTAATCCTCCTGAAAAAGATTCAGTCTTTGGATGAGTTCAAAAATACAAGGCTTGTCGGTGGAACGGCGCTAGCATTGCAATTGGGACACAGAAAATCCATTGACCTTGACTTCTTCGGGAAATTTGAGACTTCGCTGGAGGAACTTACCACCATATTATCCGAATTTTCGACTGTGATCCCCGTCTCGTCTTCCAGAATGATAAGAATCCTTGTTGTCAATGGTATTAAAGTTGACATTGTTTCTTATCCCTATGATTGGATTGATAATCCAATTTATGCAGAAGGCGTTGTCCTTGCTGGGATCAAGGACATTGCCGCTATGAAACTCTCTGCGATCACCAACAGGGGAACAAAAAAGGACTTTGTTGATTATTATTTCTTGCTAAAGCGGTACTCTTTGACAGAACTGATAGAACTTTACCGTCAGAAATATTCTGACGCACAGTTATTTACTTCTATAAAAAGTCTTTCATACTTTGAAGATGCCGAGAGTGATCCAATGCCTGATATGATTGATCCTATAGATTGGGATGAGGTCAAATCTACAATAAGAAGTGAAGTTATAAAACTATTCTAACCTCAGAGACGGAATATTATAGGTTCCATTTCAACCGTGTAAGTATTTCTGCCAAAAATGAAAGGATGCGCGAATGAAAAAACTCGTATCTTTGTCTGAATATATTAAAACCACAACGACGAATGAAGAAAATTCTGCTTGCCGTCGCCTGTCTTGCGATGACACTTCTCGCCCAGGCGAACCCGACCCACAAAGTGAAGATCAATGATGGCCTTACGGTCAGTGTGGAGGCTTGCTCCGAGA
>CAVKYA010000341.1:0-2884 GCA_963660255.1 Bacteroidaceae bacterium
TCTTCTTGTAGTACCAGTCAAAGTTGATGGAGAGGCGGTCGTTCAGGAAGTTGAGATCCGCTCCGATGTCGTAGGTCGTGGTGGTCTCCCACGTGATGTCCTCTATGGCCAGTTTGGAGTTGGTCACGCCTTGGACTCCTATGACAGAGCCCCCTGAGAAGGCTGACGGACTGGTGAAACTCATTGTCGTCTGGTAAGGGTAGTTGCCGATTCTTTCGTTTCCGAGGTTTCCGTATGAGGCTCTGAGTTTCAGATGACTTACCACATCCTGGTCTTTCATAAACCCTTCCCGGCTGACAACCCATCCCACTGACACGGAAGGGAAGTACCCCCATCTGTAATTCTTCGCGAACCTGGCGGATGCGTCGGCGCGGAAGTTCGCCTGAAGGTAATACCTTGAGTCATAATTGTATGTGACTCGTCCGTAGGCTGAGAAATAAGCATTCTCGTAAGGTGCTGAGTTGGTGGCCGTGACCTTGTCGTCAGGACCGGCCGACAGGTAAGGGAAGTAGTCGGTGATGTAGTCGGCCTTGCTTGCGGAGATGTTCTGCCAGTTGTTGTAGAACTCCTCGATTCCGGCCATCACACCGAAGTAATGCTTGCCCCAGTTCTTGTTGAAGTTTGCGAACAGCTGCGTCGTGTAGGAATACGATGAGTTGCGTGCCTCTGTGAGGTCGGTCGTGTTGGCTCCGGCCAGATACCTCTCAAGTCCGTTCGGATCATCGTACGGGGTGTAGGTGACAGCCTTATTGAAGTCCTTCACACGGCTCTCGTTGAATTTCGGAGAGAATACCCCTGAGATGACGAGTCCCGTGACCGGGCGGATATCAAGCTGGATCTTTCCACCTCCGACGATGGAGCGAGATTCCTTGGTTCCCCCGTAAAGCATCTTGGCGTAAGGGTTTGTGCCGTCTTTTCCGGCCGCAGGCCTGCCGTCGGACCATTCCGCGGCGTAGATCGGGCCTGCGTTGCGCATCCATCCGTCCGGACTGTAATACGGCGCTCCGGTGTCCACGATCCTTCCGTTGAGGTCAAGTGAGAAGGTCATATAGTCATTCAGCTCAATGTCGTTGTTCACCCTGACGGCGTACTTGTCCCAAGTGTATGAACCGCCAGTGTAGAGTCCGTCCACATTGTCGTAACCAAGGGAGATCTTGGTCTTCACTTTCTTGGTGCCGGCGGTCACGGACAGGTTGTATTTCTGTCTCGGAGCGAATGATTTCAGTATCATTCCTGCCCAGTCAGTGTCTGGGTACAGGTCTGGATTGGATTTGTGCAGAGCGTTGTAGTTGCTTATGTACTCCTGTGGCCAGACCGAATATATTCCCGCTGACGGGGTGTCGTTGTAGGCAAGCTCGTTCATCGCTTCCATATAGCCGATTGCGTCCCCGTATTCAGGCATAGCTGTCGGGAAGTCCATCGCCAGGTTGTAGGAGAAGTCCACTGAGGCTTTCTCGCTCTCGTTCGCCCTGCGTGTTGTCACGACGATGACACCAGCCGCCGCGCGCGAACCGTAGATGGCCGCCGAAGCCGCGTCCTTCAGCACTGTGAGATCTTGAATATCCCCGGGCAGCACGTCCGAGAGTGATCCCGGAACGCCGTCGATGATGATGAGCGGCGAGGATTCCTGCATTGACGTGATGCCTCTGACCCTCAATGTGGCTCCGGCTCCAGGTCCGGAACTGCTTCGGGTGACGGTCAGGCCTGGCATCGCGCCTTGAAGCGCTCCCGCGACCTCGGTCGTCTGCCTTTTAGTGATCATATCTCCCTCAACGGAACTCAGCGAGCCGGTGAGGTCTTTTTTCTTCATTGTACCATACCCGACGAAGACAACCTCGTCAAGAAAATTTGCATCCTCTTCCAGTGTTACATTATAGGTGTCCTTTCCGGTCAGTTTCACTGTCACTTGCGTGTAGCCGATGCAGGACACGATAATGGATGTGGTTTCTGATGGCAGGGTCAACGCGAATTCGCCATTGATGTCTGTGGCTGTTCCGGTGGATGTCTCGGCCGCGATGACGCTTGCCCCGATGATTGGCTCCGATGTGGCGCTTACCACGGATCCCGTGATCTTTCTGTCCTGGGCGAACGCTGTCTGGGAAAGGGTCAGCACGGCGACCAGAATCAGAAGAAAACGATTTCTTCGGAAAAATTTGTTTTTTAATTTCATAATGTCTATAATTGCACTCGGAAAGGACACCATACCATACCATACCCAAGTGTGATGCAAATGTAGAAATTATTTTTAAAATACAAATGAAAAAGATATACTTTTTTCTGCGAGGCGTTCTGCTCATCTTAGGAGTCATCCTTATGGTAAGCGGCTGTAAAGAGGAGACCATCGCCGAGGCAAGATACCTTACGGTCAGTTCTCCGTCAGGTGAGACTGTCACGGTCTCTGGCGAGGGAGGAACGTTTGACATTACCGTCCAGACCAATCTTCAGTGGACGGTCAAGGCGGAGTCGGAAGGCTCTGCGGCCAAATGGGTCACATTCAGCCAATCTGGTGGCATCGGGGATGGCACAGTCACGGCCACCGTGCAGAAAGGCAGGTTCGAGCCGAGGACCGCTGTCGTCACCGTAATGTCGAAGGATGAACAGATAGTCCATTCGTTCAATCTGAACCAGGATTCTTCCGGTGAGACCCCTGAAGCCGAAGGCTATAATATTCCGGCATATTCAATATTCCAGAATATAAACGATAGGGATGTTTCTCTCGGCATCGCCAACGCCGAGATTGATGGCGGCAGCTTCAAGTTTGAAGGCGGTGCGTCCATCACGATGAGCGGAGCGGCTTCCGAGGTGTCGTTCGCCTCTTCTAATTATTATCAGATCAACGCGAAGTTCACGGGTTGGGGAGCGGAGGACGCCAAAGACCTTATCG
>CAVKYA010000342.1:0-2878 GCA_963660255.1 Bacteroidaceae bacterium
GAGCCTTCCGGATCACTGAGCCTGTCGAAGTGACCTGCGCATACATTCATCGCGCTTTCTACAACCGCATTTAAACCTTTTAATGTTGCCGAGGAGGGTAATCTGACCCTCTTCGGCAACATTTTTGCCCGAAAATGTTCCCGACGGCTGCGCTGATTATAGCGCAGCTGTCGGCGATATCTAATTTTACTCCCAGTCCTCCACTCCAGGATCAATCGAGATTTCGATCTTCTCCTGATCCGGAGAGGTGTTCAGCGTCACCGTGATCGTGTGCGCGTACCCCGCCCGGAAACTCAGCGAGTAGTCAAGCAGGTAGGCGATTCCGCCCATCGTGAGCTCGATCAGCGGAGTTGTCTTCTCGATGTTTTGCGGAACAAGGACGGCCTCGAACAACTCGTTGCTCAGCTTGTTCATCGTGATGGTCTTCTTCGCCCCGAAGGCGTTCTTCTCTACTGAACCTGTGTTCAGACTGACAGTACACTCCACATTCGTGTTGTAGATGTGGGACACGATGTCATCGGGAATCTCACCCTCGAACTTCGGCCCTTTCTCCACCTTCACAATCAGCTTTGAGAAGATGTGTCGGAACTGGAGATTGACCGCCCCGTCTGCCCGACTTACTTTCTCTGCCTTCGCGAAAAGCAGGTCCGAAGCCTCATAGCCTCCGTCATTCTGATCCGTGGCGACCTCGAACGGATACTCGTCCACAGACTTCATGTCCGGCTGGTACGAGTAAAGCGCATAGAAATCGCACGGATTTCCGCTCCAATAGAGCTTGCGTGTGGCTGTCCATTTCGTCCCGTCAAAAGTCAGGGCCTCGTTGTTGATGAAGTTGCCACCGACCTGGACCGGAGCGACCGTCTCACCGTCATATTCAACGGCGAAGAGGGAGACCTTGTCCCCGCTCTCGAAAGCTGAGGCGGTGGCCCTTGTGGCAGGGAGGCCGAGATTGAAACGGATCTCTCCGTCTTCATATTCAGACTTTTGGATCTTGTCGCAGGCTGCCAGCGTGAACAGCGAAAGCGTCGCGATGATGAATATATTCTTTTTCATGTTCCTTCCTCCTTATTTGATGTTTGGATGCTCGCCCAGGTACTTAGGTGCCGCTCCGGTGGCTTTGACAAAGTTCTGGTCGAACGAGAACTCCTTGCTGTACGATTTCGTGGCCGGGATTGTGCCGAAAGTGTCCTTGTCAAGGGCGTAGAACTTCTCAAGCTTGAAGGTCTCGCCGGCATATTCCATGATCCGCTCCACAATCGCCTGACGGCTGATGGTCGAGTAGTAAGGAATATTGTTGTTCATGCAGCTGGTCGCCTCCGAGCGATAGACGCCACGGCTGTGCATGTAACCTCCCTCGAACATGTCCACAAAGTCTGAATATTTCGGATTGTAGATGAGGTGCGCCCAAGGGACTTGTGTGGCGTCGGAGGTCAGGGAGAGGTTCTTGTACCAGCCACGGGACTTGAATATTCCATAGGCGGAATTAAGGTCATTCTCGCCTTTAGGGTGGTCGCAACCGTCAGTGCATGAACAGTTCTGTATGAACGCGTTGTGGTAGATGTACTCGTCTCCCAACTTCCCGAATCCGTGGCCACCCGCCTCGTGCTGGATTATTCCGCGGAAGTCGTAAGGATAGGCGTCTGTGCTGACAGGACAGCATGCAATCGCTGAGCCGTCGCCGTACATCATCGTCAAGCCCTCGTAGGTCGAGGTGTTCATGAGCAGAATCGTGAGGCTCTTGGTGAGATCCAGTGATGAGTTCGCTTTCTTTGCCCACGTGAAGCAAGGTGTCGGGTCCGGAGCGAGGATTCTGTTCTGGCTGAATGTCGAGCCGAACTTGGTGTCTATGATTGTGTTGACTGTTCCGATTCCGCTCTCGTCCGACTGGGACACAACCGCATAGACATTGAAGTAGTCCTTGTAGGTCTTGTATGGCTCGACATCGAAGAAGGCGTTGTATCCGCTCTCGGAGTTTGTGAAGAATGTTCCTTTGGCGATGTCCTTGGCGTCGTACCCGTCACCGATGAACACGATGTCGATTCCGTTGCCCTTTGTGGCGGTCTGATAGGTCTTTACCTCGCCGTCGGAAAGATCGCTGTCGTATTGTTCCACCTCGAAAGTCGTGGTGTAGTCCTTCTCGATGAGTTTGAAGATAACTTCACCGCTTCGTCCGGCGTAGTTCTTATAGCTTGGGCTGTTGAATGAGCCTTCGTTGACCTCGAACGTCTCGCTTGTGCGAGGCATCTCGCTGACGGAGATCGTGACATCGGTTTTGCCGGTTCCTGAAGACGGAGAAACTGTCACCCAGTCAGGCTTGCTCTCCACTGTCCACTCAAAGTTCGCCGGAGCACGAAGAACGTAGGTTCTGCTCTGCGCCGCGTTCAGCGTCCGCATCCTCTCACGGCTTACCGAGAAGTCATAGTGAGCGGAGATGCGTTTGAAATCACTCCAACCGGTTTCGGCTTGGTAACGTTTGACGGATTGGGCTGGCACATCAAGAGTGAAATTATCTTTGGCAACACCATTGAAGGTGTCGCTTTTAATGGTGGGCGGTTCGACTGCGGATGACTGTATTTTTGAGAGAATAAAACAATTTTGAAAAGCTTGGGATCCGATAGAACATAAAGTAGAAGGAATAGTTATGGATGCTAATTGGGAACATCCCTTAAATGCGATATCTCCGATACTTGTAAGCCCTTCTGGTAGAATTAATTCTGTTAGCCTTTTGTTATTCTCAAAGGCTCCAATATTCCCTTTATATGAGATAATGCTTTTTAATGTGCTCGGAAATACTATTGAGGAAAAACGGCAATTAGCGAAGCAAGCCCTAGAAATCTCAACGACACCTTCAGGAATGATCAACTCACCGATAAAATTG
>CAVKYA010000343.1:0-2875 GCA_963660255.1 Bacteroidaceae bacterium
GCGATGACACTTTTGATCTTGGGGAAAAAGAATTTTCACTGGATGTGAGTGGAGTCAGCAAAGTCAAATCACTAAATGTCAATGCAAAAAAATTGGATGCAGAGGTCAGCGGGGCAAGTTCGTGCAAGATAACCGGAAACTTTTCCGAAGAGGTTGAACTGGATCTTTCAGGGACATCAAAGAACAGTTTTGAGATCAATACAGTCAAACTTGAGGCCGATGTCAGCGGGGTAACAAAGACAAACATCACAGGTGAGTTCGGGAAAGTAGAGATTGACGCGTCCGGAACAAGCGAGGTTAACCTGAACGGAAAAGCCGGCACGTTGGAGGTTGACGCTTCCGGGGTTTCAAAGATAAAGGCTATGGATATGGAAACCGAGGACGCTGTCCTTGAGACATCCGGAACGGCGAATTGCAGTGTGAATGTGACTCGCTCCATTATGATAGAAGATGCGACAGGCGTGTCCAACATCTACTACAAGGCACCTAAGGATCTTGGCGTGATGATCAAATCGATCGGAAGATCGGCTTCTGTGCAGAGAGTCAATTAATTTTGACAGGCTGGTACACTTCGACAGGCTGGTACGCTTCGACAAGCTCAGCGACCAGCCTTTTCGGTCACTGAGTTTACCGGTCATTGAGCCTGTCGAAATGACTAGACCTCTCAGCCACTGAGCCCGTCGAAATGACTGGACTTCTCGGTCACTGAGTTTGCCGGTCACTGAGCCTGTCGAAGTGACATTAGAGGCTAAACAGCTTGCAGGGAGGCGTGGCAGAGAGTCGCGTCTCCCGTTTTTGCCATAAAGAGGTACTCTTCGTCACTGGCCTTGCGGATTCCGAACGCAACGTCATCACCCCGATGAACCTCACGTCTGAAATTGATGTCGATTCTGGTGAACAAGCCGCTTGACAGAACGCTCTCCGGCAGGAGATTATAGAACATCTCTATGTAATGGGTGTTGTTCAGATGCCCGTTGAAGTCACACTCACTGTAACCGACCTCCTTGTGCTTGATGAAATCCGGCAGGAAGTCCAGAATACGTCTTGGACTTTTGCACGGGATTGGAATGTCCACATCCATCAGTCCGAGATCCGGGAAGATCGGCTTTCTGGTGTTAACGTCAATCACGCACCATTCAGTGGTTCCTCGGCCTATCTCCTCACCGTCCGCGTCCGTCAGTTTGACGCACCGGTTATAGGTAAGCCCCTTGCCTTTCACAGGCCAGACTTTTACATTATAGTTGTCGTAAAGGTTCGGGCGCTCGTCTATCTCGAAAGCCGAGCGGAGCAAAACCCAGGAGCGGCCGGCGTTTTTCATCACATCTATCCCGCAGCCTTCCTTGCGGATGTTCTGGCCGATGGCGTTTATGATGCTGCCGCAGATGGACGGCACGGTGGCGTGTCCTTGATAGTCGATGTTCTCCGGGGCCACGGAATATTCAAAAGTGTTTATGATCTGTTCCATAATGTACTTATGTTTTTAATCTACTCTGTCGCAAAAGTACCGCATTTGCGGCTTGTGACGAAGAAAGTGTTTTCAGAGGTGCGAAAAATGTCACAAAACCCTTGTTTGGCGGAAAAATTGCTGTATTTTAGGGACGAAAATCCGGACTTTGGAATTTCGTCCCGGCATATTCAGGGACGGTTTTGACAGGTTTGGGATAAGTTTTAAGTCTATGAACACGCCATTGAGAGTCTCGAAAGGCTATGCCAGCCAAGTGAAATACGCGGTACTGATGCCGCTGTTCTTCTTCGTGTTTTGCTTTGTTTACAATCCGTTCTCATTGTCGGATTTTTACGACATAGGAGGGAAATCGTGGACGTTCCACCTGCTGATGTTGTCCTGCATTATGATCGGTGTCCTGGCACTGACGCGGCTTGTCTTCTCGTTCCTTTACAAGTATATTCCTTTCAGATGGTGGCATTATGCCGTCTGGTGTTTCGGAGAGGTGCTGGTCATATCGTTCTTCTTCGCGCTTTACACCTCGCTATTCTACAAAAAAGCAGGCGGTATGCCATATTTCACGGCACTACCATACTGCTTTGAGGTCGTGTGCCTGACGCTGATCTATCCATATCTGCTCTGCATTCTGCTACGGATCATATCCAACAAGAATTACGATCTGGCCAATGCGGGACAGACTCCGGAAGAGTCACTGGTCAAGTTCTACGATGAGCACAAAAGGCTGAAACTGACGATTGACCCATCGGCGGTGCTTTACGTGAGTGCTGAAGCCAACTATATCAACATTCATTATCTGGAGAATGACCGTGTCAAGACCTACCAGCTGAGGAACTCGATGAAAAGTCTTGAGACTGACGCTGCCAGGCACGGATTCGTGCGCTGCCACAGGTCGTACTATGTGAATCCTCGCCACATCAAGGTGCTGAGCAGGGACAAAGACGGGATCATCTACACGGAGTTCATCCGTGAGGGTGTCGGGCATATTCCTGTCAGCAAGCAGTATTACGACAGTCTGGCCAAACTACTTTAGACGCTTCGACAGGCTCAGCGTCCGATCGTGAAGAACGCTGCACCTCGGTCACTGAGCCTGTCGAAGTGACCTATGGTAGGATAACTTACCCAAAATCTTGACATTCAGATCTCTGGACAGTTGACCGGGATTGGTTCCGGGAGCACCTTCCGGAACTGTCAGCCCACGGGCGGCATAGAATTCCGACCAAAATTCGGTCACATTACCGGTGCTGTCGTGGAACGACATCGGGATCGTGCCAAAGACCAGTTTACAAGCATTACTGTCGCCGCCAGCACATTCAAGGCGTTGCAGCCTCTGATTCCGCCACTTGAACACAAACGACTTCTGCACAAGCTCAGAACAATAGATGGCGCTGTCACTTGGCATAAATATGTCAT
>CAVKYA010000344.1:0-2866 GCA_963660255.1 Bacteroidaceae bacterium
AAAGTTAGAAAATTGATTTATGAAATGCAATATAATATTTGTAATTTTGCAGACAACAATGAAAGACATCGCAGTTTTAGACAAAATGACGGGAAGCGCTTCCCGGATCACGATAGCCGTCCACACCCATCCCGACGGGGATGCCGTAGGGAGCGGCACGGCCTTGCTGAGCTATCTGACGAGACTCAAGGGCAAGGACGCGGCCTTGATCGTACCAGATAGAGTTCCCGACACCATCTCGTTCATCACGGAAGGGATCGAGCCTGAAAGGCTTATCGTGTTCGAACAGGAGCCGGACAAGGCCACGGACAGAATAGCGTCCAGCGACCTGGTCTTCTGTCTGGACTGCGGCTCATTCTCAAGAACGGCCGGAATGGAGACCGCGCTCAGGGATTCAAAGGCCGGCAAGGTGATGATTGACCACCATTTGAATCCGGAAAGAGAATGCTTCGACCTGGTCTTCTCCGAGACGGAGATCTCATCCGCCAGCGAGCTTCTGTACGATGTCCTTATGGAAATGCCGGACGTGAACGGCGAGGCTTCGGCTCTGCCTTGCGAATGCGCCTCCGCCCTGCTCACCGGAATGACGACGGACACGAACAATTTCGCGAACTCTGTGTTTCCCGGTACCCTTGAGATGGCCGCCGCGCTCATCGGAGCCGGCGTAGACAGGGACGGAATCCTTGCCAGGCTGTACAACAACTACCGTGAGAACAGACTGAGGCTGATGGGGTTTCTGATGGGCGAGCGCCTCAGGATCACTCCGGACGGGGTCGCCTACATCATTCTGGACGAGGATATTCAGAAAAGATTCGACTTCAAGCGCGGCGAGAGCGAAGGCTTTGTGAATATGCCGTTGTCGATAGCGACAGTGCGGATGAGCATATTCCTCACTCAGGAAGACGGCACTTTCAGAGTTTCCGTCAGGTCGAAGAAAGGAACTTCGGCGAACCTCTGCGCCGCCACTTATTTCAACGGCGGAGGCCACGAGCAGGCCGCCGGCGGGAAACTGGTTGTCGGGAAGGATCTTGGCTCCGCGTCGGACGCCGAGGCATACATATTGAAAGCAACCGGAGAGTTTTTTGCGAAATGACAATGAGACACTTCATAATTCCGGCCTTGGCTCTCCTTTTCCTTGCCTCATCCTGCGGCAAGGATGAGAATGACGTTTACAGCCAGCAGGAAAAGAACATTGAATCCATCGTCAATTCTTTGACAGGGAGCAATGCCGAGGCCACCGTGGATTACCTGGGCGGCTCTGTCAGGGTCACGGTCGCAAACGGGGATGGCGAGGCGCTCAAGAATGGAGGCACCGTCACCTTCAAATACGCCGGTTACCGGATCAGCGGATCCAGTCTGAGCTCAAGCAACCTTTTCATCACCAACGACAAGGATTTCGCCGAAGCGTCCAACTGGACTGTGTCCGACAGTACGGTTTTCAAGACTGACACATTCCGGTTCAATGATGACAATTTCGTCAAGGGGCTGAAAACCGGAATGGAAGGTGTCAAGGCGGGAGACGAATGCTACATCCTTTTCAGCGGGAAGTACGGATTCGGGAAACACACGACAGGGATCGTTCCCGGCAATTCCGCTTTGGCCTATCATTTGTGGATAAGCAGCGTCTCCAATTAATCAACGAGAAAAAATATAAAGGTTATGAATATATCTAAGAAAGGAACTTCATCTCTGCGCTGTGCGGCCGCGTTGGCCACACTTGCCTTGGCGGTGTCCTGCGCGAAGGAAACCACCACCTACCAGAACGATGACGTAAAGATCTATCTGGACGCTTGGATGAGCGTGTACCATCCGGATGTCAAGCCTACAGGGCTTGGAGTTTACATCCTCGAAGACCAGCCGGGCACAGGAGAGGCCGTCACGGACGATGACTATTACTATTTCATCCGCTACACCTCGACGGATCTGGACGGTAACATCAGCAGCACCTCCGAGGAGAAAGTGGCGCAGCAGGTCGGCAGCTACACAAAAGGCGACTATTATGGCCCGACAGTGATACTTGACTCATACTATGCCACCCAGCCGGGCATTCTGGATGCCGTCAAAGGTATGAAGGTAGGAGGCACAAGAAAGGTGGTCGTGCCGGGATGGCTGAACTCCACCCTTACAGAGAAGGAGAACTACAGCACAGCCGAGGAGTTCTACAAGAACAAGAGCGGAAGCAACGCCATCTACACGCTTACCTTGACCGACAAGACCGATGACATCTACAAATGGGAGGTCGATTCGTTGGAGAGGTACACCGCCCATAGGATGAACGATGTGGACTCGACATTCTACGGCTACTACTACCAGCAGCTGAAGGAGCCTACGGACACGACCACGCTTCCGCGCGACACCACGTTCTACATCAACTACATCGGAAGGCTTCTGAACGGACAGGTGTTCGACACCACCGTCGAGGACACGGCTAAATTCTACGGAATTTACTCTTCCACAAAGACATACGAGCCGCAGATGGTAAAATTGAGCGAGACCTACACGGACATCACTCTCGGAGGCACAAGCAGTTCGGACGGAAGCACCACCATCAACGGTTTCTCATATTGCCTTTCCAAAATGAAAGCGTACGAGAAGGGTATCTGCGCGTTCTACTCGGCTCTTGGCTATGGCTACAGCGGCAACGGAAACGCGATCCCAAGATTCGCTCCGCTGACTTTCGAGATTGAGATTGTTGACAAAGAAGAATAAGGATAGAACATAATGTCACAGACACAGACGGCTCCTACCGAGCTTGGAAGTGAGAGCATCGGAAAGTTGCTCAAGAAGTACGCAGTCCCAGGCATAATCGCTATGACTGCGTCTTCTCTCTATAATATGGTGGACAGCATCTACATCGGGCATATTC
>CAVKYA010000345.1:0-2855 GCA_963660255.1 Bacteroidaceae bacterium
GGCCCTTTTCTATGGCTATATGCTCGGAAGGCATAAGGAGACAATGCCGGAGTCCTGCACCAGAAACGATGAAATCACCAAGAAATTCCTGACTCTCGTGGAGAATGAATATAAGAACCACCGCGAGGTCCTTTGGTACGCCGACAGGATGTGCATCACGCCCAAGTACCTTTCAATGGCGGTAAAGGAAGCCTCCGGCAGGACCCCTCTGGACTGGATCGAGGAATATTGCGTCATCGCCGCCAAAGCTATGCTTTCGTCCACCAGAATGTCCGTTGACGACATCAGCGTCCGTCTCAACTTCGCCTCCCAATCCCTTTTCGGCAAATTCTTCAAGCGAGTCACAGGCATCACGCCACGCGACTACCGCAAAAGTCTCGGCAAATAGCGAGGTCTTTTTATACAAACAAATCATCAATCCTTTTTGTGCTTGCCCAAGAGTTCGTGCGTGAAAGTGGGGATGTTACGCACGGCGGTTATAAATTAAAGTCTCGTAGAGTGTCAGTGTTATGCGCTTTGGCCGCAACTTATTCATTTTCTGTTTTGCGGATATGGTAAAAAACTGTAACTTTACGGTCGGAAAACAGTTTTGGTTTATGGAAAGATGTATCATCGCGGCGGTCGCGGACAACGGGGCGATAGGGAAGGACAACGACCTGCTCTGGCATATTGCCGAGGATATGAAATATTTCAGGCGCACCACTACCGGGAATCCTGTGGTGATGGGCTACAGGACCTTCCTTTCGATAGGAAGGCCGCTCCCAAAAAGGGATAACATTGTGATTTCCACACGGCCTTGGGATGATGTTCCGGAGGGCGTGAAGGTGGCCAGAAGCCTTGAGGAGGCATATTCATTGGCGGAAAAAGCAGGCGATTCGGGACGCATCTTCATAATGGGTGGCGGAGAGACTTACCGCAAGGCACTTCCGACAGCGGACAAGCTTTACATAACGCACATTCACACAGTGATTGAGGATGCGGACACGTTCTTTCCGCTTATTGATCCGGCGATTTGGGAGGTGGAGTCGGCTACTCTGGCAGCCACGGATCCGGAGACTGGTTACACTTACGAATTTAAAGTTTATAAGAGACGATTTTAGGTCACTTCGGCCCTTCGGCAGGCTCAGGGACCTTTCGATCGGTTGCTGAGCTTGTCGAAGCACCGAGACTTTTGGAACACTATCGGTCCCTGAGCCTGTCGAAGGGCCGATAACACATAAAAAACGACATTCCGGCATCCCCCACAGACCGGGCGCAAAAACGAACTTAACGAATATGTCAGACAGAGAGAATTTCGGCAGCCGCGCTGCCGTGATAATGGCCTTCGCCGGATCCGCCATAGGACTCGGCAACATCTGGAGATTTCCCTATATGGTCGGTGAATATGGAGGCGCCGCCTTCATACTCATCTACATCATCTGCTCGTTCATTTTGTCGTTGCCGATTCTGTTCTCCGAATCGGTGATCGGCCGGAAAACCCATCTCAGCACATTCGGAGCGATGAATGCCCTCGCGCCGCGTTCCAAATGGAAATGGCTCGGCCTCCTTACGGTCATCACCCCTCTGATCATCCTTTCCTATTACAGCGTGGTGGGAGGATGGGCCATTGAATATCTCGTCAAATCCGCCACTTTCAGTTTCACGCCGGACAAGGCCGAGGCCGTCACCGGGATGTTCGGCGAGTTCGCCTCTTCGGTCTGGGGGCCGATAATCTGTTTGTTCATATTCCTGTCTCTCACCGCATTGATAGTTTTCCTCGGTGTCAAGAAAGGGATTGAGAAGTTCAGTAACATCTCGATTCCGATTCTTTTCGTGCTGATTGTTGCGATCGCAATTTATTCGGTCACGCTTCCGGGGGCGGGCGAGGGAGTGAGATACCTTGTCAAACCGGACTTCTCTAAACTGACTCCGGGGGCGTTCTCCGCTGCCTTGGGTCAGAGTTTCTTCTCGCTGTCACTCGGCGTGGGGACGATGCTGACATATTCATCGTATGTAAGTAAAAACGAGAACCTTATGGCTTCCGGGGCGGGAACGGCCGTGTCTGATCTGTTGTTTGCGATGCTGGCTGGGTTCGCCATTATGCCGGCCGTATTTGCCGCCGGAATCGCTCCGTCCGCCGGGCCGGGGCTTATTTTCGAGACGCTTCCTTACATTTTCGCAAAGATGGGTGCCGGTGGACAGATTGTAAGTTGTCTTGTGGCGATTCTGTTCTTCCTGACCATTCTGGTCGCGGCGCTTACGTCATCCATATCCATACTTGAGGTGGGAGTCGCCTATCTGGTTGAGGAGAAGGGTGTTTCGAGGCACAAGGCATCAATCGTGCTGTTCTTCGGCACCTTTGCTGTCGGGGTGCTCTGCTCTCTGTCGTTCGGCCCGCTCGCTGATGTCAAGATTCAGGGAGAGAGCATATTCAATTTTTGTGACAAGATGTGCTCCAATTACCTGATGACGCTCGGGGCGTTCCTGTTTTCGGTCTTTGTCGGCTGGAAGATGGACAAAACCTCTGTCCGTGACGAACTCACGAACAGAGGTACGATAAAGGCCAACAATAAGTTGTTCCCGGTTGTCTATTTTCTCATCAAGTACGTCGCCCCTGTCACCATCGCCGTGATTTTCGTCACCGGCTTGATTGGATAGAGGCTCTCAAAATGATATTTACGACTCCACCGCTTGCGCGAGACGGCCGGCGAGGTCGATGAAGGCCTGACCGTCTGGACGGGTGGAAAGGGCCGCAGGCTCGCCGGAATCTCCTCCTTCACGGATGCTTTGGACGATCGGAATCTGACCGAGAAGCGGAATACCGTACTTGTCAGCCATCTCCTTGCCTCCGTTCTTTCCGAATATGTAGTACTTGT
>CAVKYA010000346.1:0-2837 GCA_963660255.1 Bacteroidaceae bacterium
GAAATTATCTGCCAAGTATTTCTTATTTTTGCAGACGCATTCACCGAGATTTTTCAGAATGAGAAACAAAATATTCATCGGCATACTCACTTTGCTCGCGCAGACAGCCTTCTCCGCCGGAGCCTCCGCGCAGGTCTCTCCGACCAAGCTCATTATCAAGGCGGACTCATGCAGGATGGCCTACAACTTCGCGGAGGCCGTCCGGTACTGCGAGGGCGCTTTGGAAGTTCTGGACTCCACCGCCTCGTCAAGGGCGGAGGAACATCTGTTAATGGCACGCAACGGATTGAACATGATGAGCTTCTGCAGCCAGCCGACAGTGGTGGCGAAGCAGACGTTCCCGCTCAAGGACTTTTTCCTGTTCTACCCGCTCAAGGACCGCAGCTGGAGGAAGACGCCTAACCAGCTGGACTCGCTCGGCGGAGACGACCTCTCCCGCGCGATCTTCATCCCTGACGGAAGCAGGGACATCTACTACTCGGCCAAGGACGAGGAAGGCATCAGGAATATCTACGCGACTCATCTGGCGGACTCGCTTTGGTCAGTGCCAGCTCTCATCAACGAGCAGATGACCAGTTCCTCCGACGAGATCTACCCGATGCTCTCGCCTGACAGGCAGTCACTTTACTTCGCGTCCAAAGGCCTGTACGGGATGGGCGGCTACGACCTCTACGTCTCGAACTGGAACAAGGAGACGAACGACTGGGACATGCCTGTGAATATGGGCTTTCCATATTCATCGCCCTACGACGACTTCCTTTTCGTCAACACCGAGGACGGGAAATACTCCATCTTCGCCTCGAACAGGGAGTGCGGCCGCGACAGCGTCACAATCTATGTTCTTGAATATGACAGCATGCCTGTCCGCAAAGCTGTCACCGATGTCGGCGAGTTGAGGGCTCTGGCGTCACTCAACCCGGCCGGAGACCACTCAAGAATCGACAACAACGCCGCTGTTCCCGATGAGGGACAGCAGGACGAAAGCACGAAGCGCTACATGGAGAAGATGCGCGAGGTCAGGGCATTGCGGGATTCCGTCGCCAGATTCGGGAAGAATCTTGAGAAGATGCGCTCTGGACTTGCCGGAGCGTCTGGAGAGGAAAAAGCCCGGCTGACAGCGGAGATCTCCGACAAGGAAATGATGCTCCCGGCTCTGAACAGCACACTGAACGCGGCGGTAAAGGAACTCCAGAACATTGAGATGGATTTTCTGGCGAACGGAATAGTGATCGACACCCGCAAGCTTCAGGCCGAGGCCGACAAGGAGATTGTGGGAGCGTCCACGGGCTACACGTTCTCGAAGAACAGCTACGGCCCGGCTCTCCATCTGGACATAATGAAGCCTAAGCCGACTTTCGATTACTCGTTCAGGATACTGCCGGAGGGACGGTTCGCCGAGAACAACACCCTGCCGGAAGGCCTCATCTATCAGATAAGGATATTCACCCTCGGAAGGAAGGCCACGGTCGCCGACCTCAACGGCCTCAGTCCGGTGTTCGAACGGATCACGCCTTCCGGGAAACACGCCTACTCTGTCGGATTGTTCAAGTCCTACAAGGATGTCCTTTCCAACCTTAACAAGGTGAAGAGCAGAGGTTTCCGTGACGCGCAGATAGACGCGTTCCACAATGGTCAGGTCATCAACGTGAGGAAGGCCAGAGAGCTTGAGTCAAAGGTCAGGACACTGTTCATGGTAAAGATATTCCCGGAGGACGGCCAGTCTCTGTCCGAGCAGGCGATGACGGCTCTGCGTCAGCATTCCGACAAGGATCTGATCAAGAGCGCGGACGGAGGTTCCGTAGTGTTCACGACAGGACCGTTCGATGACAAGTCTCAAGTCGATGCCCTTGTCTCCGCATTGAAGGCCGCCGGTGTCGAGAACGTCTCCGTCACCGAATCAACTTCCGAATAGGCCGAATGCCACGTATTCCGGAAATCCCAAAAAAACATTATCAAGATGAAGAAAGTCGGGAAAGTGCTTGTGGTTGATGACAATGCGGGGATCCGGTCCGCGTTGAAGATCCTGTTGCCCATGCGGTTCGAGGCGGTGGAGATCCTGCCGTCACCCGCGCAGCTGATCAGCACCGTGAATGCCTTCCAGCCGGATGTGATCCTGTTGGACATGAATTTCAACACGGACATCAACACGGGAAACGAGGGCTTGTTCTGGCTCAGCGAGTTAAGGAACAACAACCCGAACCAGAAGGTGGTGCTGTTCACGGCCTATGCGGACATTTCGCTGGCAGTCGAGGGAATGAAAAGAGGGGCGTTCGACTTCATTGTGAAGCCGTGGGAGAACGAGAAACTTCTCGCCACTCTGGAAAGGGCGGTGGCTGAGAGTCGAAAGAACGACCAGAAGTCCAATGAATATGCCACCGGTCCAACCGGAATGTACTGGGGTTCGTCACAGGCCATGGCCGAAATCAAGAAGACAGTCGAGAAGATCGGTCCGACGGACGCCACGGTGCTGATCACGGGCGAGAACGGAACCGGCAAGGATCTTCTGGCCAGAGAGATACATAATCATTCCGAGCGTCGTAACGGCCCGATGGTGAGCGTGGACGCGGGAGCGATTCCTGAGACCCTTTTCGAGAGCGAACTCTTCGGTCACGTCAAGGGAGCGTTCACGGACGCTTACGCCGACAAGGCCGGAAAGGTCGAGCTGGCCGAAAGCGGGACCCTTTTCCTGGACGAGATCGGGAATATTCCTTTGCATCTTCAGGCGAAGCTTCTGAGGGTTCTTCAGAACAGGACAATCACCCGTGTCGGGGACACCAAGCCTCGCAATGTGAACATCCGCCTTGTCTGCGCCACGAATATGGATCTGCGCCAGAAGG
>CAVKYA010000347.1:0-2836 GCA_963660255.1 Bacteroidaceae bacterium
GTACAACCCGTTTCCGTTCGATGACCCGAAACCGGTCAATCGTCCGGAACTGTCCGAAAAGACAATCGATGCGGTAGTTTCAGGAGGCACACCTGCCGTGGCGAAGAAATTCGCGGCCTCTGTCATTGAGAACGCACGGAAGTCCAATCAGATCCTGGCTTTCGATGGCTATACCACGGTGGATTGGAAACTGTTCCTGAACCTTGTGGCGAGGGAATGCCGGATAGCCGGAGTGGAGTTCGTCTCGATCGATCAGAACAAGGAATGCTTCAAGAGCGGCGAGGAGATCGACAAGATGATCGATCCTCTCCTCATCTGGGACACAAAGATCGACCCGACACTCCTTTACGGTAAGATCTACAAGGGTGGCTATGAGGGACTTCTTGACGAGGCGAAGGCAGCGAAGTTCGAGGAGAAGGTGGCCGCGTTGAAGGAAGGAAACGGCAAGGTCGTGGCCGTTTACGGCTATGGCTGTCTTATACCGAGATTCCGGAAACTTTACGATGTGAAGTGCTTCTTCGACATCACTCCTAAGACATCCATCCTGCGCATCCGCGGGGGAGAATATTCAAACATCGGCAAGGAGCGTCCGGATCAGATCAATCGTGTGATCCGTCGCTGCTATTACTGTGACTTCGAGGTCGCTGTCTGCAACAGAAGGGAACTTCTGCACAATTCGGCCATCGATTTCTTCTTCCTTACCGATGATCCTAAGAACATCGTGATGATGCCTTTCGAGGCTTTCTCCGACATCTGCGCCCAGCTGGTGAAATACCCGTTCAGGGCCAAGCCTTGCTACCTTGAAGGCGTTTGGGGAGGCTCCTACATGAAGAAACTCCGCCATCTGCCGGACAACATGAGGAACGCCGCGTGGGTGTTCGACTTCATCCCGATGGAGGTCAGCGTGCTGGTGAAGGTCGGCGGAGAGACTCTGGATATCAACTTCTGCACATTCGTCTGCAAGGAAGGCGTGAACCTTATGAGCAAGGACTGCGTGGAGAAGTTCCACGGCTATTTCCCGATCCGTTTCAATTACGATGACAGTTACCACTCAACCGGAAATATGTCCATCCAGTGCCATTCCGGCTCAGCCTTCAACCGCGAGCACTACGGGGAGTTCGGCCGTCAGGACGAGAGCTACTACGTCTGCGTCACAGGTCACGAGGCCAAGACTTTCATCGGTTTCCGTGACGACGCCGACATCCCTCAGTTCTTCAAGGACATCGAGGCCGCGGACACCGAGCACAAGCCGTGCGACTACATGAAGTATGTCAATTACGAGGAGTCCAAGCCGGGGCTTCAGGTGATGCTGCCGGCCGGAACCATTCATTCCTCGGGCCGTAACCAGGTCATCCTTGAGATCGGTTCCCTCACGATAGGCTCCTACACCTACAAGATGTACGACTATCTCCGCCTTGACTTCGACGGAAAGCAGCGTCCGATCCACACACGTCTGGGAGAGGAGAACGTTGCCCAGCACCGCAGGGCGTCAGTTATCCGCGATCCGCAGAGCCCTGACTACATCGTCCAGAAGCCTCGCGTGGCCGCGTCCGGTGAAGGATGGAAGGAACTGATCCTCGGCGAGAACGAGCAGCTGTACTTCAGCCTCAGGCGTCTGGATTTCGAGACGCGGTGCCCTCAGGACACCCATGGAGAGCGCTTCCATGTGCTTGCCCTTGTCGATGGCGACCATGTGAGGGTGCGCAGTGTGGCCCATCCAGAGCGCAGCTTCGACATGGATTACCTTGACATTGTCTGCGTCCCTGCCGACATGGGTGAATATGTGATCGAGAATCTCGGCAAGGAGCTGGTGATGGTTCACAAGACCATGCTCAGGGATGGCTATCAGGATGTTGTCCTTTAACATGACAATGGACAAGACTTTGCTTTTGGATGTCGGAGGGACGTTCATAAAGACCTCCGACGGCCGGGAGATTCCGGTCGATTCCAATGCGGACATCACTTCAATCGCCGACGCTTTCTCGTCGGCGGTTGATGATTTCTGCCGTAAGGCCTCAGAAGATAAAGGTACCGGGTATGGCATCGGTGTTGCCATACCGGGCCCTTTTGATTACTCTGACGGCATATTCAGAATGACTCATAAATATGCGGCCGTCAACGGGATGTCTTTCCGCTCGCTTGCCGGAGTTCCCGATTGTGTAGGGCTTCGCTTCGCTCATGACGTGAACTGCATGCTGGCCGGGGAAGTGGCTCGGGGAAACGGAAAAGGTTTCAGCCGTGTGGCTCTTGTCACGCTCGGCACCGGCCTTGGTTTCTCCATGTATATTGATGGTGAGATCTTGAAGAAAGAATCCGGCTCGCCCCTTGTCTCCATATTCAGTCTCCCTTACAAGGATGGCATTCTGGAGGATTACGCCTCCAAAAGGGGAATCGTGAACTTTTATGCCTCGAAGAAAGGAGAGACTCTGTCCGTCAAGGAGATAGCTGAAAAGGCCAAGTCCGGGGACGTGGCGGCGCGGGAGGCTTTCACTGCGGCGGGCGGAATCATCGCCGAGGTCATCGCTCCCATATTAAAAGACCACGGAATAGAATGCCTTCTGTTCGGCGGGCAGATCTCCCGCTCGTTCGGCCTTATGGAGGAGGCTGTGAGGGATGGCCTTTCGGAGGTGCCGTCCATCGTGTCTGTGAATGTTGTCTCTGATTTCGTGAACGCCACGTTCAATGGCCTTGAGACGCTCATGCGTTAGTCTGACGCCGCTTCAAGCATTCCTTGGATTTGCGTATGAATCAAAAAACGTGTAATTTAGTGTGCGTAAAAATTGAATCATGCCATTGAATCTGAATATACTTGAGCAGAGCATCATACCGCCTTTCA
>CAVKYA010000348.1:0-2835 GCA_963660255.1 Bacteroidaceae bacterium
GTGTGGACAAAGTGTACTCTTAATGTGCTTATTATTAATGCGATTAGCGATGGGGCTATGGACAATATAAACATTCTTCCTTCTTGAGTATGCCGTGATGGACTATGTGATATTCATTTGATTTTTACTAAATTTGCCTTGTATATTCATTTGATTTTTACGAGCTAACGGTCTTAATATTGATTAGTGATGAAAAGAGGATTGCTTGTGGCGGCCGGGATTGCCGTTGGGGCGCTTTCGTTTGCCGGGACGAATGGAAAAACGGCATATTCACAGCCCCAAGAGGATGCTGATTCGACGGTCGCGGTCATCGCTTGGTTTGACAAAAGAGACACTATGACGTACTGGATCAACGAAAGTCGCTGGAATGTCAAGGACGGGGACACGACCAAAACGTCTGGTGTTTCGGCTAAGGTGATGCTTACTGTGACGGATTCTACGAAGAAGGGTTACAGGATTGAGTATAAGTTTCTTGAGTTCCAGAATGATACTGTGGCTGACTCGATGTTGGGCGGTTTCCAGAATAGGCTCGTCGAGCGGTTGTCAGACAGGATTGTCGGAACATCAATCCAGTTCAGGACAGATGAATATGGTCACATCACAAAGTACGAGAACCTGAAGGAGATCAAAAGACAGGCCAAGGGGTTGTTTGATTCCGCCTATGAGGAATTCCAGAAACTGCCTGTGATGGACAGCCTGAAGTCTATGGGTGTCAATTTGGATGCGATTCTGAAAAGTGTTGACATTGATGCGATTGTTGATGGCTACACCGAAGAGATTGAGTTGCTTTTCAACTGTCACGGAAAGGAATATAAGATCGGAGATACTGATGAGCATTATGACGAGACGGCAGACGAATATGCTTCCGACTGTAAGATGAGCGTCGGCTTCGATCCTGAATCGATGGAATACGAGATTTCATCAACCGTGGACACAAAAATCCCGGCGAAGGATCTTAAGGATATGATGGGAGCGGTGTATGGAGTTCTTTCCGACAACCCTCTGCCGGAGGATTTCGAGAAGGAATATGACGATCAGGTCAAAGAGGATGCCGTTGTCGGGACGTGGCACTATTGGCAATATTTCGCCGACGGTTGGCCGGCTGAGGTGATAAGCCAATCCACCATCGGGCTGATGGGACAAAGCAAGCTGAAGCAGACACAGATTGTCTGGGACTATCGCTCCGTTGGTAACTCACGATAGCCTTGCCTTATGTATTTGATTGAATATTCGTGCGCTATCTTCTGAATATGACTTCCAGCCCGTCGTATGCGGCGCGTAGTGGCGAAGGCAGACTGGCGTCAAGCTGAGTCTGCGTGCCGTGTAGAGTCCTTGCCATATGTGTAAGGTACACGGGTTGCCCTTCCGGAGCATTGAGCCTCCCTGTATTCTGAAGAACGTGTGCGGTGCGAAGGACTGTACCCACGCTCGAATGGGTATAGATCCTGAAATCTTCATCGTGGTCTATCCCCATAGTGGCTTCCATAATGAGTCCGGTTATAGGTTTCCCGTCTGCGATGTGGGCGTCTATCCCGACAAGCCTGGCGGCCCTGACAGGAATCCCTCCTGTGTCGGTCGCATACAAGACACGCACTGAACCTTTCTCTATCAGGTAAATAAGCGTCTGCTCATTGTAGTCTTTTGTCGCGTGGTTGCCCGGAAGAGCCGTGATTGTGATGTCGCCGCATTGAACCTTCTGCCCGACCGCAAGACCGATGACTTTCGGAACTGTTTTCCCGAGTTCCGAGGCTGCTGCCGCAAAATCGGCCTTAGCCCTTTCAAGCCAAGAGTCACCAACATAGACCACACTCGCGTTTAGAGTCGAGATCGCGGCCTTGGCATTGTAATGGTCTGAATGTGAGTGGGTATAAAACACAGCGTCAGGCTTCTTAAAGCCACGGGGAAGCATATCCGCGTCAGACGGAGTGAAATCAATCAGAATGCGTTTGTCAATGAGTATGCTCGAAAGCCGCCTTAATTCCCCTCTTTCGTCAACTCCTTTCCAGTCCGCGGCTCCCGTTCCCAGAAACCGGACTACAAGATCCTCCTTGCCGGCTTCCCCTGATTCTGATGAATATAATGTCTTTGAATATCCCGTAGCGGTGCCTCCCGATGCCTTGTGTGTGGCGGAAATCTCAGACGCGCGCAGTACCAGAGACCCGGACATCGCTCCGGCGGCGACAGCTCCGGCTCCTATCTTGATGAATTTTCTTCTGTCCATAACAATCAGTGTCAATTTTTCAAGCCACCTAACCAGATCTTCCTCAGTTGGAAGAAATCTTCATACGGTATGTCCCTCCTCAAGAGATCGTAAGACGGCCCTACGTTATTCGAAATAATATTCGATGTTCATTTTTGACCGCAATATACGACAAATTTCGGACGATATGAATATTATGTCTTATTTCGCTCCGGGTGTTTTCTATCTCAGGCAATTAATTTACATAATAAAAGAGAATTTGGTAAACTTCTATGTATTTAACGTACATACGCTTTGTGGAACGTGCCTTACGCCACCATCACTGTTTCGTCCATAGTGATCGCCGCCTTGTCCGCATCGGGGGCATTCGGTCCGCACTTCTGACGACTAATGCGCCGTCATTTAGATCCGTCATAAAGGTCGTGGTTGTCAATTGGCTTATTATTAACGTATTACATAATGCTGGTAGTCGAAATGAGAGGCCGGAGTTCTGCAACTGATTGAGAGTTAACTGGTCCCACGCCACCATTGATGGGGAGTGGCATCCTTTTCATCGATATCGCCTCACACCTGTGACTTCATCTGGCTGGCATACAACAGTCTGGCACTCCAGGTATGAATACTTTAGCGCACCT
>CAVKYA010000349.1:0-2822 GCA_963660255.1 Bacteroidaceae bacterium
ATTCAGGATGTGGCAGAAGATCAACAACATCATCGTCACGAATAAAGAGACAGGAGAGCAAGGCACTCTGGAGCAGGATGACAAGGTTAGGTTGGCTGAATGCCTTAGGGTAAAGGACAAATTGTCCGATAAGGAAATCCTGAAGTTGTTGTTCAAGAAACCTAAGGATTTGGAGATGAACCTCAAATCCATCGATGGGAATGAAACCTTGAGCAAGCTATATTCAAAATTTCTGGAGGTTGTGTCATTGGTCGGCAACAGCGACTATGAATATTCAAAACTACGTCAGGAGGAGCTGATGAATATCCTGCGGACCGGGTTTGAAAGGAACGGATTCAACACAGCGGTACTTGAATATGATCCGTTGCTGCCTAAGGAGGAATATGAAAGGCAGCCGTTGTTCAGATTGTGGCATCTGTTATATTCATACGAAGGGGATAAGTCCCAGACAGGCAACGCCAGTCTGATAAATAAGGTCGCGGAGATCTGCGGAATGCCTGAGAATCTTGCTAAAATCATAACCTCAGTCTCATTCAAGCAGGATTACGCTTCGCTGAGTCATAAGGCGATGAGGAATATACTACCATATATGATGGACGGGAACGAGTATAGTCTGGCTTGCGAATATGCCGGGTACAGGCACTCGAAGCAATCCTTGACCAAGGAGGAGATCGAGAATAAGGTCTTGAAGGATCGTCTTGATCAGATTCCAAAGAACTCGCTCAGAAATCCTGTGGTGGAAAAGATTCTCAATCAGATGGTTAATGTAATCAATGCGGTGGGAGACAGGTATGGCAAACCGGATGAGATCCACATTGAGCTGGCAAGGGAACTCAAGTCCTCGCAGGAGGAAAGGGCGAGAGCCACGGAATCCATTGCGTCAAACAATAAGGAGAACGAGAGGATCAGGAAGATCCTTGAGGATGAGTTCCATATTCTCTATGTCAGCAGGAATGACATTGTCAAGTACAAACTGTATGAGGAGCTGAAGAACAACGGCTACAAGACATTGTACTCCAATCAATATATTCCGGCGGACAAGCTTTTCTCCCGTGAGATTGACATCGAGCACATCATTCCGCAGGCCGTGCTGTTCAATGATTCAATGTCGAACAAGACGTTGGAGTTCAGGGACATTAATCTGGAGAAGGGTAAGGATACCGCTTTTGATTATGTCAAAAACAAGTATGGGGAGAATGGGCTTGAGGATTATAGACTTAGGGTGAACCATCTTTTCGAGTCGGGCGGCATCTCCAGGACAAAGCGTGACAATCTTTTGCGGGACTCATTGAATATTCCAGAGGGATTTGTCAAACGCGATTTGAGGGACACCCAGTACATAGCCAAGAAGGCCCGCGAGATACTTAATGAATATGTCCGTGTGGTGGTCTCTACATCCGGTGCTATAACTGACAAGCTTAGAGAAGATTGGGGGCTGGTGAATGTGATGAAGGAACTGAATATGCCGAAGTTCGATGCCGCCGGGTTTGTCGAGACAATCACGACTTCGGACGGCAAGGATATTCGTAAGATAAAGGATTGGACAAAAAGGAATGACCACCGTCATCACGCTATGGACGCCATAACCATAGCGTTTACCAAACCGGCTCATATTCAGTACCTGAATAATCTTAATGCCAAGAGTGACAAATCTTCCATCATTTATGCCATAATGCAGAAAGAGACTTATCTCTCCGGCTCCAAAAGGTTGATCACTCCTCCGCTTCCGTTGGATCAGATGAGGCGGGAGGTTCGCAGGCAGCTTGAAAGCATTCTTGTGTCGATCAAGGCTAAGAACAAGGTGATGACGGAGAATATCAACCGTATAAGGACCAAGGAGGGTGTGAGAGATGTCAAGTGCCTGACCCCACGTGGTCTGCTGCATAAGGAACAGGTTTATGGGCAACGTAAACGCTATGATACTTATGATGTGGCGGTGAACGGAAAGATGACCGAAGAAGTGATCGCCACGGTTGCGTCAAGTGAGACGAAAGCGGCTTTGGCTTTGAGGCTCGCGCAGTTCAAAGGTGACCCGAAAAAAGCGTTCACCGGTGCCAACTCATTGGATAAAAATCCTGTTTGGTTGGATGCCAATCATTCTCGAAAGGTTCCGGCTAAAGTAAAGTGTGTACGTTTCGTGAATGTTTACTCCATCAAGAAAAACATTGATCCAAGCCTTAGTGTTGAGAAGGTTATGGATGGAAGAGTGCGCAGAATCCTCAAAGACAGGTTGGCGGAGTTCGGTAACGATCCAAAGAAAGCGTTCGTGAATCTGGACGAGAATCCGATCTGGTTCAACAAGGAGAAAGGTATTGTCTTGAAAAGCGTGACCATTGCCGAGAATTTCGACCTTGACCATATCCGGATCAAGAGGGATAATCTTGGACGTGCCATTTGCGATTCGGATGGGAAACCTGCACCTTCAGATTATGTCAATTTCAGGAACAACCACCACGCCGCGATATTCGAGGATGCGGACGGGAATATTCAGGGACACATTGTACCTTTCTATGAAGCCGTTCAACGAAAAACATCCGGACTACCAGTTGTAGACAAGGAATACAATGCAGACAAAGGGTGGAAATTTCTGTTCACGATGAAAACCAATGAAATGTTTGTATTCCCTAATGAGAAGACTGGATTTGATCCTAAGGATATTGATTTGATGGATCCGGAAAACTATTCCGCAATTAGTCCTAATTTGTTCAGACTCCAAAAGATGACTAATAAGAAGTCTTGTCAGGAGTATTATTTTAGGCATCAGTTGGAAACAACATTGGGGTATGATTTAAGGTTAAAAGATATTACTTGGAAATGTGTGC
>CAVKYA010000350.1:0-2820 GCA_963660255.1 Bacteroidaceae bacterium
AGACCGCATCGACAATGGACAGTGTCCTTGCCACGATCAAGAAATATGCGTCGGCTATTGTGTCAGGGATTAATTTTGGTGATGCGGCAGCATCATATTCATTTCAATTAAAGATCAATGAGCCAAGGAAAAGTGCGGATGAGATTCTGGATCTTCCCGAAAGGATCGCTTCCGACAAGGGAATTAAGATAGTTTTGTGCATTGATGAATTCCAGCAGATCGGTTCGTTTGATGACCCGAGATCCTTTCAGGCTAACCTGCGTTCAAGGTGGCAGCTGCACAGAAACGTGTCTTATTGTTTGTATGGTAGCCGGAGGCATATGATGATGGAGGTTTTCGGGAAAGTGTCAATGCCGTTTTACAAGTTCGGAGATTTGCGTTTCCTGAAAAAAATTGATCCTTCCTATTGGCTGGATTATATTCCAAGGCAGTTCAACAAGACTGGGAAAACGATTGATCCTCAATCTTGTGAGAAACTTGTTGATTTGGCGGACAACAATCCTTACTATGTACAGCAATTGTCTCAGACCGCTTGGATGCTTACGGAACATCATTGCTCGGTGCCTGTTGTGATGGATGCCTTTGAATGCGTCCTTGCCCAAGTCGGAGAACTTAACAGGGCTCTGACACAGACACTTACCATCTCTCAGCAGAATTTGCTCCACGCAATGGTGTCTGGAGAGAAAGAATTGTCGTCCAAAAGAGTCATGGATACCTATGACCTAAAATCCAGCACTAATGTCTCGCGCGCAAGAAAAGCCTTGGTTGAAAAGGACATCCTTGATGATTTTGGTAAGGAATATACCTTTGAGGACCCTTTGTATGAATATTGGCTGCGGTTGGTATGGTTTGGGCGTTGACCGTTGGATAAGTCCATGGAATGAAAATCAGGCATATTCAATCATTCTTGGGGAGAATTTGCTAACTTTGCAGGTTGCAGGTCTGCCTATGAGACGCAGGCCGCTGAAGGAAGAATATTCAAAACATATCAATATGTACAGAACACACACGTGCGGTGAACTCCGCATTGAGAATGTCGGGCAGAAGGTGACCCTCGCCGGTTGGGTGCAGAGGTCAAGGAAGCTCGGCGGAATGACTTTCATTGACTTGCGTGACCGCTACGGCATCACTCAGCTCGTGCTTGAGGCCGATGCTGACGCAGCTTTGGTGGAGACCGCGACCTCTTTGGGCCGTGAATATGTCATTCAGGCCACCGGTGAGGTTGTCGAGCGTCAGAGCAAGAACCCTAAGATGGACACAGGTGACATCGAGATCAGACTGGAGGCGATCAACGTCCTCAACAAGTCCGTCACCCCTCCGTTCACGATCGAGGACGAGAGCGACGGCGGTGAGGATCTCCGCGCCAAGTTCCGCTATCTGGATCTGAGAAGGAATCCGCTCCAGAAGGCGTTGGCTCTAAGGCACAGACTCGCCCACGAGGTTCGCAACTATCTCGATTCCAAAGGCTTTATGGAAATTGAGACCCCTTATTTGATTAAATCCACTCCGGAGGGAGCCCGTGACTTCGTGGTTCCTTCCAGAATGAACGCCGGGCAGTTCTATGCCCTTCCTCAGTCGCCTCAGACCTTCAAGCAGCTCCTGATGGTGGCCGGCTACGACCGTTATTTCCAGATCGTGCGCTGCTTCCGTGACGAGGATCTGCGCGCCGACCGTCAGCCGGAATTTACCCAGATCGACTGCGAGATGTCCTTCGTTGAGCAGGAGGATGTCCTGAATATGTTCGAGGGAATGATGAGGACGATGTTCAAGAACGTCCTCGGAGTTGACATCCCTAATCCTATGCCGAGGATGAGCTGGTACGACGCGATGGACAGGTACGGCTCAGACAAGCCGGATGTCCGTTTCGGAATGACCATCCACGAGATCACCGACAAGGTGAAAGGCAAGGGATTCTCTGTCCTTGAGGACGCCGCCTACGTCGGAGCTATCGCGGTTCCGGGTGGCGCTGAATATACCCGCAAGCAGATCGATGAGCTGACCGAGTGGGTCAAGAGGCCTCAGGTCGGTGCCAAGGGCCTGATTTACATCAAGCTCAACGCCGACGGCTCTGTGAAGTCCTCCATCGATAAGTTCTACACTCCTGACGAGTTGAAGGCCATCGCCGAGGCCGTCGAGGCCAAGACCGGTGACATCGTGTTCGTGATGTCCGGAGACAACAAGCGCAAGGTCCAGACAATGCTTGGCGTTCTGCGTATCGAGATGGGTAACAGGCTCGGCCTTCGCGATCCTAAGGTCTTCGCTCCGCTTTGGATCGTGGACTTCCCGCTTCTGGAATGGAGCGAGGAAGATGGCCGCTTCTACGCTATGCACCATCCGTTCACCGCGCCGAAGCCAGAGCATATGGATCTGTTCTACAGCGACAAGAAGGAGGATCTCGAAAGGGTTTGTGCCAACGCCTATGACTTTGTGCTGAACGGCACCGAGCTCGGTGGCGGCTCGATCCGAATCCACGACGCTGAAGTTCAGAAGAGAATGTTCGAAGTGCTGGGCATCAGTCCTGAGGAGGCTGAATATAAGTTCGGCTTCATCATCCACGCCTTCCAGTACGGCGCTCCGCCTCACGGAGGTCTGGCCTTCGGCTTCGACCGTGTCTGCGCCCTGTTCGCCGGCAAGGAGTCCATCCGTGACTTCATCGCCTTCCCGAAGAACAATCAGGGCCGTGACGTGATGATCGACGCGCCGTCCCAGATTGACCAGACACAACTCGACGAACTCAGTCTGGACATTCGTCCGCTTCCGGAGAAATAGTTCAACTCTGAATATTAGTCAGGCAGACTCGATGGCCTATATAGGTCTCAG
>CAVKYA010000351.1:0-2811 GCA_963660255.1 Bacteroidaceae bacterium
GGAATATGTCGTCTTCATCCTGGCTTTCGGTCTTCTCGCACGCTCCGACCTTGAAAGAGGTCTGGCAAATCCGTCCACCTTCCGAGAATGAGTACCCGCTCAGGCATATTCCTAAATCATTGATGTAGTCCGCTGTGGCTTCGGCTGAAGAATAGAAGGCGGCCATATTTCCGAGCGGTTTGCCGTTCCATCTCCATTTCGCGGCGATGGTCAGGTCGCCGAGTTTGAAATGGCCGTTCATCCACACAGCGTCCAAAAGGGCTTTGGCGATCCTGCCTCTTGTGTAAGGATCAGCGTATGCCGCAGGAAACGGCTTGGGCTCGTCCAAAAGCGAGACAACTGTTGTAAGATAGCCTTGAACGTTCTGATTCAGGAACTTTTTCATTGATGGCAAAGGGTCCGTGCTCTCGTCGATGACCGGCTCGAAGTCCCCTTTTTTCAGGGCTGTCCCTTCTTCTTTGGACGCAAGACAGTCGTCGAGCATCTCAGCCGGAGTCAGCCGTCTGGAAACGCCGTCGATGATGTACTTCGAATGAAGCGCTGATGTTTTTTCTTTCATTCCGCTAGAATATGTCCGTAAATTTAAGTAAATTTGAGTTCAGTTCAAAAAACAAGTACATCAGACAAGAATGGAACCATTTTCCAAGAAGAGTTACCAGAAGAAGGTTGAGGCGATATTCACAAGATTCCCCTCGGTACAGAAAGTGCCGTTCAAGGATGCCTACAAACCAGGGCTTGAGAATATGCTCCGGTTCGAGGAAGCCCTTGGCGATCCGCATAAAAGCCTGCGGACAATACACGTGGCCGGAACGAACGGCAAAGGCTCGGTGGCGAATATGCTAGCTTCGGCATTGTCCGCCTGCAGCCTCAAGGTCGGCCTTTACACTTCTCCGCACATCGTGGATTTCCGGGAGCGGATGAGGGTGGTCGGTCCGGACGCTTCGACAGGCTCAGCGACCGAAGCCGTACGGCCCCTGAGCTCAGTCGAAGGGCCGTCTGACGGAGGTATGAGATTGGTGTCCGAGGAATATGTCTATGACTTCCTCTGTCGGTACGAGGCCGCTATGGATGCCCTGAGCCTGTCGTTCTTCGAGATCACGACCGGAATGGCATTCAAATGGTTCGCCGATCAGAAGGTGGATGTCGCCGTCATAGAGGTCGGTCTCGGAGGCCGTCTTGACAGCACGAACATCATAACCCCTGACCTTTCGATAGTCACGAGCATCGCTCTGGACCATTGCGCCCTGCTCGGCAACACCTTGGCGGAAATAGCCGCCGAGAAGGCCGGAATATTCAAAAAAGGCGTTCCTGCACTTGTCGGGGAATATCTTCCGGAGACTCGCCCCGTGTTCGAGGCCAAGGCTGCGGAGACTGGCGGCCCGCTGATATTCGCAGAGGATACGGAGCCTTCGTTGTGGCACCGGAGCGAGGAAATATTGAGGAATATGGATCTTCGCGGCAAGTACCAAAGGAAGAACCTCCGCACAGTGCTTGCCGCCATTGACCTATTAATGAATATGCCTGAATATGCCGGTTTGTCGGATTCCCAGGCTGTTGTCACCGCCATAGTCCGGACGGCCTCCAGAATGGGCTTCCACGGCCGTTGGGAAAGGCTTTCGCTCCAGCCGTTCATCATCGCTGACATTGGCCACAATCCGGCGGCGCTGAGGGATAACTTCGCCCAGCTGGAGTCGATGGTCGCGGAAGGGGAGTGTTCCTCGTTGATTCTGGTCTATGCGATTATGGCCGACAAGGATCTGGACGGCATAATGCCGCTGATTCCCGCTGACGCCACCTGCATATTCACGAATCCTGAGATTCACCGTGCGCTTCCGGAAAAGGAACTGACTGAGCGGTACAAGGCTTTCTGCGCGGCGAACGGAAGGTCTGTGAACCGTATTTACGACGCTCCTGATGTGCGTCAGGCCCTTTCTATGGCGATCAATCTGGCCCATGAGACATCGAGAAAACCGGACAGTTCACGTTTCTGCTTCCCGCTGATTTACGTCGGAGGCAGCACTTATCTTGTGAGCGAGGCCGTGCAAATCCTCAAGTCTCTACAGGTTTAGGATTTCTGATTATTATATAAGGTCACTTCGATGCTTCGACAAGCTCAGCAACCACAGGCTCAGTGACCACGATAACCGGTCGCTGAGCCTGTCGAAGCGCCGGTGGCTCGACAAAGCTCACCAACCATCAATACTAAATCCCCTTGCAAGATTTTTGCAGGACAGGATTTAACCATACATAAACGATAACATTAATGATGAAGACGAATATGCTGATAACCTCCGCCCTCGTGGCGATACTTTGCCTTGTGGCGATGACTACCACTGCGTTTGTCAGAAAAGATAAAGGCCGGAACCACACCAAGGACGGCCTGGTGTTGACAGACCTTTGGAAGGAATATACCGCCGCTCAGAACGCCGACCGTCCGAAAGAGATAATGGCTGTGCTGGATGAGATCATCTCGAAAGCCAAGGCCGAACGTCTGCACTATGACTTCTACACCGCCGCCAACCAGAAAAGGGTGGTTGCGATCAACCGTGACTGGAAGGTGCGCGATGAGTACGAGGCGTGGCTGGACAAGGTGGTTGATGAATATGCCGAACCGATCGTGACTTTCCATCATCGGTGTTCTGATGAGAGTCCGGCTTCGCTCGTTGATTATGTTCTGGTCAACAAGGCGCGCCTTCAAGCAGCCAGAAGCGATGCTTTCTACGGCGACGGACTGGATGACCTTTGGACCGGAATGGTCAAGGACGATTATGAATATACCCTCTGGGTTCTGGCCGTCATCAAGCGTTCTGA
>CAVKYA010000352.1:0-2811 GCA_963660255.1 Bacteroidaceae bacterium
TTCCATTGTTGATCATAAATATTTATAAGTATTGTTTGTACGCTTTTTCAAGTTCATCCTTGACCTCCTGCCTGACCGCTTCCGGCTCCAAAACCTCCAGTCTTCCGGCGTGGCGGCAGAACTCCATCGTAAGATTCCGGTTCGGAATGACACGGAGCCTGAATATTCTTCCGCCTCCCTTGGCGGCTCCTTCCTCCACTTGTGACCGGTGTATCGGTAGGTCACGAAGGTATCTTGCCTCCTCATCCGTCACCTTGAAGCGGATAGTGACCGGCTTCTGGCCAGCCTTAGGGAAATATATTCCATAACTCTGACTGAATATTCCGTCAACATCGAAGTCTTTCGGCATCCTGAAGGACGCATCCGTGACTTGAAGCGATGTGATCCGGTCGAGGCCATAGACCCTCCAAGCGTTGATGTCATCATTTCCGCTGTCAGCCCCGGCTCTTTCGTGGCAGAACGCCACCAAGTACCACCTCTTCTCGTGCTCCTTTACGGCAAACGGCTGTACGTGAAGAGTTTCCGAGGCATCGGAACTGTATTTCCCATAGACGATCTCCAACTCTTTCCCGTCCTCCATCGCCTGCATTATCGCCGTGAGATACTTCTGGCCGGAAGGGATCTCCTCAACGCTCACCCTGCCTGAGAGACGTTCCTTGCCCAGCGAGAGAAGGCTGTTGACCGTGAATGTGTTGACAAGCCAACCGATGCTTTCATCGTTGTCCAGAACATCTCCGCTGTACGGAATGAGGTAGCGGTTGGAACTTCTGTCGCAGTCGATGTCGATTCCGAAAAGATCCGCCACCGCGAGCCTGTGGTTGTTGAAGGTTCTTCTTGAATATGTCTGCCCGAACCTTCTGGAATACTTTTCATTAAGTTCCTTGAAAGTCAGGCCGCTCCCGCTTGCGGCGATGAGACTTTGGACGAGCCAGATATATTTCCCGATCAATTCTGAAACCATTGCGTTGTGCTTCTTTTCGGCACATCAAAGATAAGAAGCCTTTTTGATTTTTCAAAAACAGGTTTCATCGATGGAAGGCTTCCAAATATTCATTATATTTGTTGATGTGAACCTTGGCGTGGAGAACCACCGCTTAGATCCAAGGTATGCGACTGCGATGAGAAACAAACTGGAGACAGATGTGCAATTCCTGCCGGGAGTGGGGCCTAAAAGAGCCTCGCTGCTCCGGTCGGAGCTGGGTATCGCCACAGTCGGAGACCTTCTGCACACGTTTCCGTTCCGCTACATCGACCGCAGTTCCATCCAACTGATCTCGGAGATCCAGTCCAGCAGCGCATACGTCCAGATTCTGGCCAAGGTTGTCTCGTCGCAGGTCAGCGGCAAGCGTCTCAGCGTCTTCGTTCAGGATCAGAGCGGGACGATGGAACTTGTCTTTTTCAAGGGTGTCAAGTACACTTATGATCGCCTGAAACCAGGCTCGGTGTTCCTTTTTTTCGGAAAGCCAAGCCAATTCAACGGAAAATTGAATATGGTCCATCCGGAGATAGACAATCCGCCGTCCGGAGGCTCCGTAAACTTCTCCGGAACATTGACCGGTGTCTATAATTCCACTGACAGACTGAAAAACGGCGGAGTGACCGGTAAGGTGATGAATCGGCTGATGGCCGAGGCGATAGACCTTGCGATCGGGGATGTGGAGGAGACCTTGCCTGAATATATTCTTAGAGAAAAAGGTCTTGTCCCGTTGAGGTTCGCTATCAGGAATGTTCACTTCCCGTCAGACCAGAACGCCTTGGAGAAGGCTCGTTACCGTCTCAAATGGGAGGAACTGTTCCTGTTGCAGCTGTCGCTTCTGAAGCAGAAATATGTCCGCAGCCGTTCCGCCGTCGGTATTCCGATGCCTAAGGTCGGTCCGGCTTTCAACGCCTGCTACGACGCTCTGCCTTACGAGCTTACGGGTGCGCAGAAACGTGTGATAAAGGAAATCCGTTCGGATTTGATGAGCGGCCGTCAGATGAACAGGCTGCTACAGGGGGATGTCGGCTCGGGCAAGACTATGGTGGCCGTACTTACAGCCTTGATCGCGGTCGGGAACGGTTATCAGGCCTGCATAATGGCGCCGACCGAAGTGCTTGCCCAGCAGCACTATGCCAACATATCCAAGTATCTTGCTCCGACAGGAGTCCGTTGCGAACTTCTGATCGGCTCGACGACAAAGGCTGCCAGAAGACCGATTCTGGAAGGTTTGGCTGATGGTTCGGTAGGTATAATAATAGGAACGCACGCCTTGATCGAGGACACGGTGGTCTTCCGCAGTCTAGGACTAGCAATCATTGACGAGCAGCATCGTTTCGGTGTCGAGCAGAGGGCGCGTCTATGGTCCAAGGGAGCCGGCGGAATCCCGCCGCACGTGCTTGTTATGACGGCGACACCTATCCCGAGGACATTGGCGATGACCTTCTACGGGGATCTGGACGTGTCGGTCATAGATGAGATGCCACCAGGGCGCAAGCCGATCCAGACTATGCTGATAGGGGAGGGGAAACGTCCGGCTCTGTACAACTTTATGAAGAAAGAGATAGCCGCCGGCCGGCAGGTTTTCGTTGTCTATCCTTTGATATTCGAAAGCGAGAAAGTTGACTATCAGAACCTTGAGGCTGGTTATGAGGACATAGTCTCCCGTTTCCCGTTCCCTCCGTACAAGGTGGCCATAGTGCACGGCCAGCAGACCAGTGATGTGAAGCGGTTCAATATGGACGCTTTCGCGGCGGGGAGAGCGAATATACTTGTGTCCACAACCGTGATCGAGGTTGGTGTGGATGTCCCTAACGCCTCCGTGATGGTGATCG
>CAVKYA010000353.1:0-2789 GCA_963660255.1 Bacteroidaceae bacterium
TGTCAACGGTGTGTATGAGAGATACAAAAATCCGGTTCTGACTGCCGGACACGCTCCATTGTTTTGGAGATATGACCTTGATCCGGCCACGAATCCGTATCTGGAGGAGAGATTCGGAATACACGCCGCATTCAATTCCGGAGCCATCAAATGGAATGGAAATTACGTCCTTGCGGTTCGTGTAGAGGGTGCTGACAGGAAGTCCTTTTTCGCTATAGCGGAAAGTCCGGACGGAATTGATAACTTCCGCTTTTGGGACAGGCCCGTCACGATGCCTGAATATGGTGAGCCGGCGACCAATGTCTATGATATGAGGCTTACCGCCCACGAGGACGGTTGGATCTACGGTGTTTTCTGTGTCGAACGCAAGGATCCTTCCGCTCCGGCAGGGGATTTGTCCTCGGCTGTGGCCTGCGCCGGCATCGCAAGGACTAAGGACTTGGTCCATTGGTACAGGCTTCCGGATCTCAAGTCGGCTTCCCAGCAGAGGAATGTCGTGCTCCATCCAGAGTTCGTGGACGGAAAGTATGCCCTTTACACAAGGCCTCAGGACGGGTTCATCGATGCCGGCAACGGAGGAGGAATCGGCTGGGCTCTCGTGGATGACATAACCAACGCCGAGGTCAAGGACGAGAAGATCATAAACCTTCGCCACTACCACACGATCAAGGAACTCAAGAACGGGGAGGGACCGGCTCCGATCAAGACTTCCAAGGGCTGGCTTCATCTTGCGCACGGTGTGAGAGGATGCGCCTCAGGACTCAGATACGTTCTTTACCTCTATATGACCTCCCTTGAGGATCCTTCAAAGGTGATAGCCGAGCCGGCCGGATTCTTTATGGCTCCGGAGGGTGAGGAATATGTCGGTGATGTGATGAACGTGTTGTTCGCGAATGGTTGGATAGCCGATGAGGACGGAAAGGTCTTCATTTACTACGCTTCCTGCGACACAAGGATGCACGTGGCGACTTCCACGATCGACCGTCTTGTCGATTACTGCTTCGGCACCGAGCCGGACGGATTTACGACCGGAGAGTCTGTCAGGACTCTTGACAGGCTGATTGATAAGAATTTGGGAATATTATAAATAGTGGAGGTCACTTCGACAAGCTCAGTGACCGAATTCAGATGGTCGCTGAGCCTGTCGAAGCGCCATAAAACGAAAGATGACACAAATGGAAAAGATAAGGACAGGTTTCGGCGAGAAAGTCGGCTACGGCTTCGGGGATATGTCTTCCTCAATGTTCTGGAAGATATTCTCCTATTATCTCCCGTTCTTCTACAGCAACATATTCGGCCTCACATTGGATCAGGTCGCCCTGCTTTTGGTCGTGACCAGAATCTGGGACGCCGTCAGTGACCCTATGATGGGAGTCCTCGCTGACAGAACCAAGACGAAATGGGGGAAATACCGTCCGTACCTTCTTCTGATGGCGGTTCCGTTCGCCCTCTGCGGAATATTCCTGTTCTCCACGCCGGCCGCGTCACCGACCGTCAAACTGGTCTGGGCGTACCTTACCTACATCCTGATGATGACGGTCTATACCGGCATCAATGTCCCTTACGGTGCGATGCTTGGCGTGATGACGGACGATTCCGACACCAAGACGGTGCTCAGCTCGTACAGGATGTTCTTCGCTTACGGCGGAAGTTTTCTGGCCTTGTTCTGCTGGGAGCCGCTGTGCAGGTTTCTGGGTGGTTACGATGCCCCTGTAGGCTGGCGTAACGCTATGATCGTCATCTCCACGTTCTGCCTTGTCCTGTTCCTGCTCTGTTTCCGGATGACGAGGGAGAAACTGCACACGGTCAGCAAGGTCTCCGTGGGCAGCGACCTGAAATCCCTACTGAGAAACGCACCGTGGTGGATTCTAATCGGAGCCGCATTGTGCTCGAACCTGTTCAACACGGTGCGAGGGAGCACGGTGGCGTATTTCTTCAATGATGTCATCGGGCAGAATGTCCGCCTGAATCTTGGCTCTTTCAGTTTCCTCTTCTATGCCGGTCTCTTCCTTTCGCTCGGAGAGGTCTGCAATATGGTCGGTGTGGCACTGGCCGTTCCTCTTTCCGAGAAACTCGGCAAGAAGAGCACCTATATGCTTTCGTTCGCCGCGTTGATTTTCTTCAGCATACTGTTCTTCTACATCCCGATCAGCCAGGGAGGATATTACTGGATGCTTGCGCTCCAGATAATCATCAGCGTCTTAACCGGTGTGATCTCACCTTTGGTCTGGAGTATGTACGCGGATGTCAGCGACTTCGCCGAGAACCGTGACGGGACAGCTTCGACGGGACTCATATTCTCCTCAGCCTCAATGGCTCAGAAATTCGGAGGCGCTTTTGGTGGATTCGCCGTGATGTGGCTTCTGAAGGCGTTCGACTACAACACCGCTCCCGGAGCCGTGCAGACTCCGGAGGCTGTTCACGGGCTTTGGCTCCTTATGAGCTGGATTCCTGCCGCCGTGGCCGCCCTCGCCGTTGTCGTGATATTCTTCTATCCTTTGACAAGGAAAAGAATGGAGGTCATCCAGAAAGAACTGTCGGCAAAACGTGCGGAGGATCTGAACGCCAAGGTCGAGGAATCCGAGTCGGAGACCGCTTCTTCGAATGTTTGGAAAGGTCTTCCTAAGGTGATGCGCTGGGTGATGGCCATCCTTGTGGCCATTCTTGCGTCCGAGCTTATATTCATTATCCTGAAATAAAATGGAATACGGTCATTTTGATGATTCGGCCAAAGAGTTCGTGATCACAGATCCGGCGACTCCGTGGCCTTGGATAAACTATCTTGGAAC
>CAVKYA010000354.1:0-2778 GCA_963660255.1 Bacteroidaceae bacterium
TTGTAGAATCTATGCGCGATGGTTCTGTATGCCTTGGCCTTGTCCGCCCAGTCACTGTCGGTCTTGAGGTAGTATCTTTTCAGTTCGTCGTAGTAGTATTGCACCCGCTCCGTTTTCATTAGTATCGTATTTTGAAACAAAGTATCTTTGAACAAAAATACGATTATTCCTTCAATAAGCCTCATATTTCCGATTTAATGGAATATTCAACCTATACGCTGTAGTTTTCCAATTGTTGCTGGACTTCTTTGCGAATATCCTCTCTCAGCCATTCCGGGGAAAGGACGACGAGCCTTTTCCCGAAACTATAAAGAAGCGAATGAAGCTCATAATTCGGGATGCAATCAAGAGTGAAAAAGGTCCTGTCCGCCATCTTAGGATATTTGGCACGCATTTTCTCCTGTTCGTCTGCCGTGAGTTCGGTCTGCGATGAATGCAGCGGCTTTGTCCGGATGTAATTGACAGATTGCCAAGACACCGCGAAAAGAATCCGCTCGACGGACTTGTTTTCGTAGTAGGTAACTCCAACTATGTCCTCGAAGCGTTCGTCAAGGTCAAGCGGACAATCATTGTATTTCACATCGTACATGGGTGTGATGGATTCGATTCTGTCGAGCGGAAGATTCATCACAAAGTCGGCCCGGTAGGGGAAAGATTTGTCTCCCACAGAATTGCAGATGAGGTACCATCTGTCGTTGTATTGCTTTAGCAGGTAAGGATAAACCACGAAGCATGACGGAGCGTCAGCGTCGAACTTCCTATAGACGACTGAAACCACAACCTTGTTGGATATCGCCGAGAAAAGACCGCCAAGGAGGTTCTGGTTGCGAAGGTATGGATTGCTGCTGAAGGAGATGATTTTCTTTTGATTTTTGTCCGCTAAATCATTGCCTCCACCGAATGAAGCGTGGTCGGAGAGTTTGTTCTGAAGATCTTCCAGCCAATCAAAGTTGTTCAGTCCGGAGAACTGTCCAAGGGTATTCAGCACTTCTGCGAGAAGGCGCTTCTCGTCATCGGAGATCTGCTTCGAGAATATTGATTGTGTCTGGTCCTTGTACCGGATGATGTGCCGGCCGTCCACGACTGTGCTCTGGTCAATTTCCATGTTGAACGGCGACCGCTCCAAATCCACGAGATCGATCTCGATCGTCCTTTTGCTGACCTCCGGGTACCCATCGCACCGAAGGTGTTCGTTGCACCTCTCGTACAAATCAGTTCGCGTATAGTAATGATGTCTGTCAGACAGCATATCATCCAGATACATATATCGTATGACGGCATTCTTGTTAGATGGCATAACTCTTCGGTTTCTATTGTCGCAGCAAAGGTATCAGTCCATTGCGAACTGTATCTTCGCAAATATTATGCTAAAAATTCACGATCAGGAAGCCACGGTTGTGAGGAAAGTTATCTGCTTTAATTCTTTGTGAAACAAGAACTTGGATTTGCACTAATTGTGAATAAGTGAGCTCTGGATAGTAGTTGCGCAAATATGTGGCATCTTGGAACGTAATTAACTGTCGTGAAGAATGCAACTTATAGTGTCAATTGCGGAGAAATGTTATTAACTTAGCGAATAGATTTTTGTGGAGGCGGAAGCGGCGAAAAGAACTATTGAATATGACTGAAACTGATAACGAAATATGCAGTACCCATTAATATCAGAATACGTCCGTGCGATGCAGGATCCGGCGGGCAACCTTGACCAGCTGACGCATCTTGTGCCGGTACTGGATGACCACGGTGAGCCGATGCGGAGCAGCGGTGCGTTTGCGGTGGTGTTCAAGATGAAGGATGAGAGCACGGGAAAGGAATATGCTCTCAAGTGCTTCACTGAGGAGCAGGAGGGGAGGGCTGAGGCATACCGCCAGATTGCTGACGAGTTGGAGTCGGTGGATTCCACTTATGTCACGTCCGTCAAGTACCTTGAGAAGGAACTCTTCGTGGACTGTGACGGCGATGACCACGAGTTCCCCGTCCTTCTGATGGACTGGATAGATGGCGAGACGATGGATCATTACATCTCTGAGAGCCGTTACGACAACTATGCGATGTCGATGCTCTGCTACCGTTTCTGCAAGATGGCCGCGTGGCTCTGTTCTCAGCCTTTCGCCCACGGCGACATCAAGCCGGACAACATAATTGTCCGCCCCGACGGCTCTCTCACGCTGATAGACTATGACGGAATGTTCGTCCCGTCAATGAAAGGCCAGACCTCTCCGACAATCGGCACAAAGGACTTCAGTCACCCTCTAAGAACCAAAGATGATTTTGACGAGACGATAGACGATTTCTCCTTGGCCACCATAGCCCTCTCCCTGAAAGCGATCTCCCTGTCCCCATCTCTTTTTGATGAATATGCTTCCGCAGACCGCCTGCTTTTCTCCGCCGACGATTACCGTGACCTGAGCCAAAGCAAGGTCCTGCCAGCCCTGCACCCCCTGATGACCGACTCCGAACTGAACACCCTCCTGTCCCTCTTCCTCCTCGCCCACGCCACGAAGACCCTCTCAATGGTCTCGTTCAGGCTCTTCTCGGTTTCTAAACCTGAATATGTTCCAGTTATTCTTTCAACGAAAGTAACAAATGATGATTTAGCCGAAGCCATTGAAGATGAATATGGAGTCAAGTACAGCAAAGACAGAAAGCGACTTCTAAAAGCTTCTAAATATATTAAAGGTGAATATCGTATTCGAAGGGGGACAATATGCATCTGTGATGATGCATTCTACGACTGCACCGGCCTGACAAGCGTTGTGATACCTGACAGTGTTACGG
>CAVKYA010000355.1:0-2775 GCA_963660255.1 Bacteroidaceae bacterium
CGGAAGCCTTGGCCGGATTCTCATAATAGGTCTGGTGGTCAAAAGGCAATTTCAGAGGCTGTCCAGGATAGTAATAGAAATCATTCTCCGGCCGCCAATGAACAGTCGGATCGTCATCTGCACCGAGAGGCTTGACATCAGGCTTGGCCTGACCGACTTTACCGTAATCCCGTGACACGTGATTGGGAACGAAATCGATAATCACCTTGAGTCCTGCATCGTGACTCCGCTTCAACAAGGCCTCGAATTCGGCCATTCTTTCAGACGGATTGTCAGCGAGATATGGATTGACATCATAGTAGTCCGTGATCGCATATGGGGAACCGGCAGCGCCTTTGACAATCTGCGTGTCAGAAGCAGGACAGCCTTCTGCCGATGCAGTTGTGGCGTGTCTTATGATGCCCGTGTACCAAACGTGGCTGACTCCCAGTGATTTGAAGTATGACATTGTCTCCGGATCGAACTCCGAAAACTTTCCCTTTCCCCACAGCCGAGGGAGAACCTGATAGATGATCATTTTACCCATAACTAAAATCCGATCAAAGCCTTGCCTTTGTTTCTGTCAATAAATCCGGTCAGACCATCGACTTTCAATACTTTTGCGAACTTGCCCTCATAAACGCATTCCAACCGGCCAAGAGCGTCAAAATCAATCATTCCCAAGCCGGCGTATTGGTCAACGGAAAGATAGCCGACTCCAAGCGAGGTGATATTCTGAAAGAAATGCGTGCCTTGGCTCGGATCGATCCTGAATCCGTCAATGCCATATTCTACGACCATCCTTGCGGCAGAGATGTCCGTCCACGCCACGGGCACACCAAGAGTCGGAATCGATGATCCCCAGCGTCCCGGACCGACAAGAAAATAAGTTTCTCCCTTAGCGGCAAAGCGGGCGTTGATCTCAGAGATTTCTTCAGCCATCAATTCCGTCTTCATCTTGTCGAACGACTCCGGACGGATAATGACAATGTGAGAGGACTCGGTGAAATACCCGTTGCCTAAAGCGTTGGCGCTGCGTATCAACTTGTTGGAGACAATCGCCTCGGCATCCTCGATCGAGGAGGTCTGCGAACCTATTCCACTGGACACCGGACGTACCTGAAGAAGTTTAAGATCAGCCACTTTCCCTCCGGAAGACTTGACAGGATCCACAGCGAACTCAATCTCGACCTCGCTCATCAACTCGTCCCGACATATTGACATTATCTCCGAAAGAGCCTTGGCGAGCGGGAATCTGTCATATTGGAATATTCCGTCAAAGGACACCACCCTTGCGCCTCTGATACTGATCCCAGACACCATCCTGTCATCCAATGCATTATATGTGGACGCCACAAGTTCCGGATGATCATATTCATTAAGCGCGTCAGCCACTGGTACACGCCTTAGATTGACTCCGTCATTTTTGGAAATCTTAAAGGCCGAAGGTCGCAGATCAAGCACAAACATCTCGTTCTGAGTGTCCCTCTGCGCCAACTTAGGATTGGACAGCTGAAGAATCTTCTTGGGATGCAACGGATCAACCCTCAATGTACGGCCGCCGTCCACAACGGTCTTTCCCAAGCCGAAAGCCACATTCAGGACACCGTCTGTGGCTTTCTCGGCTCCGATAGGGTAGGAGTTCAGCGAACGTCCCACACCGGACATCATCGGATAGAAATCGTGCCCGTGAACCGTTCCGCAGATTGTCTGGACAATCACGGCCATCTTCTCCTCTCCGAGCAGGTTTCCGCTGGCCTGGATGTAGTTCCGGCTGCCCTTGAAGAATGTCGAAGCGTAAACGCTCTTTATCGCCTTTCCGAGCTCTCGCAGCATCCTGTCCTTGTTCTCCACAGGAGGGCACATATAGGTCGCATATACCCCGGCGAACGGCTGATAGTTGCTATCCTCCAGCTTGGAACTTGAACGCACAGCCAACGGACAATCCACAGTGGCCAGAAACGCCTTGAGATTTTGAGTCAACTCCTCCGGAAGCGTGGAAGCCACAAATTCCGAAAGAATCTCATCGTCAGACAGTTCCGAGTCAATCACATATTGCAGTCCATTGTCGAGAATGAACCTGTCAAACCAATCCGTCGTCAGCACGATGGTGCGGGGGATCGAGACCTGTAGTCCTTCGTATTTATCTGACAATGAATATTTTTGTACAAGATGATTGAGGAAAGCCAAGCCTCTGGCCTTACCTCCCAAAGAGCCATCTCCCACCCGTGAGAACCAGTAGTAATCCTCGTAGGAATCCTTATGAAATTCCGTGATGATGCCTTGGCCGATGCTCCTGTGGTAACGCCGTATGTTGTCAAGGAGGAACTCACGGAACTCTCCGGCATTCGTGTGATGCTCAGCCCTGAATGTCTCGGCCAGATTAAACAAACCTCTGGCATACAGCCACTTCGAGAACATATTCCTGGAAGTGTTGCTCATCAGCACGTCATCAGGTATGTCGTTGATGATCTTCTCCAGTTGGGAAAGACTGGCCGCTCTTCCGCACTCAGCGCCAGAAGAATCACGGAAGACAAAGTCACCGAATCCGAATTCCTCCTTCATATAATCTCCGAGTTGGAGGAACAGTGTGCTGGAATATTTCTTGAGAAAGCCTACACCTAGTTCCGCCGCCGTTTCCGCCACGCTGCCTTGTGAGGATTGCAGCAAGACGGGCATCAGGGGATCATATTCACGGATGATTCTCACCAGATCGATGCCGGCGTCAAGTTTCTCTGTCTTAGGGTCATCGCCCTTGTGGAAGACCATTCCGACATCGGAGATAACGCCGAGCAG
>CAVKYA010000356.1:0-2774 GCA_963660255.1 Bacteroidaceae bacterium
GCTGTGATGTACGGTTCATAAGACACGACTCCAGCCATGCGGATGCGTTTCACGCCCTGAATTATGGCGGTGATCGTGCCGTCAGGCATCTCCAGAACCTTCATGACACGGGAGACGGTGCCATATTCATAAAGATCACTCTCGCTTGGATCCTCCACCGTGACATCCACCTGCGGAACGGCCCCGATGAACAAGTCCCGTTTCTCCGCCTCTTTGATCAAAGTTATTGATTTATCGCGTCCTATGGTCACCGGATAGACCATTCCCGGAAAAAGCACCGCGTTCCTCAAGGCGAGGATCGGCAGTGTGTCAGGAAGATCACCGGCTTCAACTTTCATCTGCTCTTCACCCTGCATCACAGGGATTATGTTCACTTCCGCGGTCCCTGCCGGGAAGAAAAGGTTCTTATTATTTTCTGTGTTCATAAATCTTTGCAATATCCGCGGCAACTTACCTTTACCGCCATGTAAACGCGCACCGGCTCCTTTCTGCCAATTTGGCAGTATCGCAAGAGTCCAATGAGCATCCGGAAATATGGTCAATCACCATGCCAAACAAAATATGGCGAATAATTTATGCATATGATTTTGAATATTAAAAAAATAAGTCTATTTTTGCATCCCCAAACGAACTTTTGGGGGTTATTATGGTAAATCCTAATAAATATTAATAGATTATGACAAAGGCAGAAATCGTGAATGAGGTTGCAAAGTCAACCGGAATCGAGAAAATCGCAGTACAGTCCGTTATCGAGGCTTTCATGGAGACCGTAAAGGGTTCCATCATCAGGAAAGAGCCTGTGTACCTCCGCGGATTCGGTAGCTTCATTGTTAAGCACAGAGCGAAGAAAGCAGCCAGAAACATCACCAAGAAGACAACTATGACCATCCCTGCACACGATATCCCGGCCTTCAAGCCAGCTAAGATCTTCGTGAACGCAGTCAAGGAGGAAAAATAATTTTTAAACATCTTTTATTATGCCAAGCGGAAAAAAGAGAAAGAGACATAAGATGTCGACGCACAAGCGTAAAAAACGCTTGCGCAAGAACAGACACAAGAAGAAGTAATACGCTTCTGTGCCTGCCATTTTAGCAGTCTGCTAGAAGAAAAAGGCTGACCGGAAGTGCCGGACAGCCTTTTTTAATTTGTAAAACATTGGCGAGCAGCCAATTACTTGTTACCATTGTTATTTCCTTATGGAGTCAGAAAAATCAGAAAAAGATCTGATCGTCGATGTCACATCGACTGAGGTTCACATCGCGCTGATGGAAAACCATCGGCTGATTGAACTCAACAAGGAGTCCAGCAAGGGGCACAGTTTTTCCGTCGGGGATGTTTACCTGGGGAAAGTGAAGAAGATTCTTCCTGCGCTCAACGCTGCCTTTGTGGACATCGGAGACAAGAAGGAAGCATTCGTGCATTATCTGGACCTGGGGCTCTACTTCACCCCGTTCGATGAGTTTGTGCGCAGGAGCAATCCGAACACGGATCTGGGCACACTCTACTCGAACATCAAGATCGGTCCGATCCTCGAAAAGGAAGGACGCATCGAGAACGTGCTGAAGCCCGGACAGATGATGATAGTGCAGATCGTCAAGGAACCGATCTCCACGAAAGGGTCACGACTGACCGCGGAAATTTCATTGGCAGGACGCAACATTGTACTTATTCCCTTCGCAGAGAAGGTGAGCGTTTCCCAAAAGATCTCTTCAAAGGAAGAGAAAAGAAGGCTTGAGACCCTTGTCAAGAGCATTCTCCCGAAGAACTACGGAGCCATCATCCGCACGGCGGCCGAAGGCAAGAACGCCGCGGTCCTTGTGGCCGAGCTCAAGTCACTCATTGAGAAATGGGAGTCTTCGTGGCAGAAAATCGCCAAATCCAAGAGTGTCCAGCTGCTTTTCACAGAGTACAGCAAGACCACCACAATCCTCAGGGACCTCCTGAACGACTCGTTCTCGAACATCTATGTCAACAATGAGAGCGTGTTCGAGGAGACAAAGAAGTATATTTCCTTGATCTCTCCCGATCAGGAAAAGATCGTTAAGCTGTACAACGGCAAGGATCCGATCTTCGACCATTTCGAGGTCACAAGGCAGATCAAGAGCTCGTTCGGCAAGGTGGTGCCGATGAAGCAGGGAGCCTATCTGGTCATCGAGACGACCGAGGCCCTGAACGTGATCGATGTGAACAGCGGCATCCGCTCCAAGACCGACAACCAGGAGGAGAACACCTTCGAGGTCAACAAGATCGCCGCGGAGGAGATCGCCAGACAACTCAGGCTGAGGGATATGGGAGGAATCGTGATCGTGGATTTCATCGATATGGAATCCGGCGAGCACCGCAACGAGCTTCACAAGTATATGCAGTCGCTTATGGAGAGCGACCGCGCGAAGCACAACGTTCTCCCTCTCACGAAATTCGGTCTGATGCAGATCACCCGGCAGAGAATCCGTCCGGTGACCGAGATCAACACCGCCGAGGTCTGCCCTGTGTGCCACGGCACCGGCAAGATTTCCTCAAGCGCGGTGATCGACGAGCAGATCGAGCGGAACATCGCCTACTGCGTGGAGCACGGCAAGACAGACTTGACCCTGAAGGTCAGCCCGATCCTTGGGGCGTATCTCAAACGTGGAACCACGATGCTCTCGGACAAATCCTTCCTGGGCAAGTGGAAGAAAAAGTACAAATGTCGGATCAACCTTGTCGAGGTGACCGACTTCACAGTTCTGCAGAATGAACTTTATGATGAGAAAGGGGACAGGCTTTAGTCCCCT
>CAVKYA010000357.1:0-2764 GCA_963660255.1 Bacteroidaceae bacterium
AGTTCCTCACAGAGGTCCAGAACACCGTTGGTCTCCACCGCGCGGTGCATCAGGTGGTACTCGCTTTGGATGGCAGTTACGGGACAGACTTTGTGTGCTCTTCGGATTGTGTCCGTGTTCACCTCGCACATTCCCCAGTGAAGGATTTTCCCTTCCTTGATGAGCTCGCCGCAGGTCTTGGCCACGACCTCAATCGGAGTGTTCGGGTCGATGCGGTGCTGGTAGAAGATACCGAGCGTCTCCACGCCAAGGTTGCGCAGGGAGTTCTCGCACACCCTTCTGATGTTGGCCGGGGTGCTGTCCTCCTCGGTCTTCACCTGGACTCCGTTCACGAACTTGTGTCCGAATTTGGAGGACACGAAGACCCGGTCGGTGTAGCCTTTCAGGGCCTCGCCCACAAGCTTTTCGTTGATGTGGTAGCCGTAGCTCTCGGCGGTGTCGAAGAGCGTGACGCCACGTTCGATAGCCTCGTGGATCAAGGCGATCTCCATCTCACGTGGCGGATGCTGGCTGCGGTTGTGGTTCAAGCCCATACAGCCGTAACCCATCGCGGAGACCGTCAGCGCGGCCTTGCCGCTGCCCAAAGTCCTTTGACCAAGCACCTTAGCCGTCAAACTGCTTTTTGAATATTCCCGTTCAGACAACGTCCTTTTCGCCGCCGAGACTCTGCTCAATGCCGGCTCAACGCACATCGCCGCCCCCGTTGCCGCTGCAAGTTTGAGGAAACCTCTGCGGCTGATATTTGACTCTTGCATATTCATAAATTTTAGTGATCGTTAAAAACTGGCCTCTTCTTTGCCAATTCCGCGGCAGATAATTATCCGCCGCTTGCTTTACGGTGCAAAATTAGCGAAACGGATTAAGTCTCAGTGTATCAATTATGCGGAAATAAAAACCAATTTTATAGGTGGACGATGCCATATGGCCGTGAACTATAAAATTGGTAGCGTTTCAGGCGAAATTGAAACAAGGAATATTAACGAATCAGATTATCTTTGCGCTTAGTAAGCGGCGAAAAAATAAGTTGCCTCATCTTAAGCAACTTATTTTAAACAATTAAAGTATTTTTGCAATGAATATGAACGAGATAACGAAACTTGACACGGTGCAGCACTATTGCGACCTGTTCGGCATAGAGGCGCAGCACCCTCTTATCAGCGTCGTGGACTGCGACAGGATGCCGCCGATCCGTCACGGCCGCCGCCTCTACAACCTGTACGCGGTTCTGCTGAAGGACACGGACTGCGGCACGATGAGCTATGGGCGCAGCCTGTATGACTACGAAAAGGGCACGGTTCTTTTCGCCGCGCCGGGCCAGGTGATGGGAGCGGACGATGACGGAAATCTCCACCAACCGGCCGGTTGGGCGCTTGTCTTCCATCCGGAGCTGCTGCGCGGCACATCTCTCGCGGGTCTGATGAGGGAATATTCCTATTTCTCATACAATGCGAACGAGGCTCTGCACCTCTCGGAGCACGAACGGAAGATACTAACCGAATGTATGGTGAATATCCAGACCGAGTTGCAGTACCCCATTGACAAGCATAGCCGCTCTCTGATTGTGGACAACGTGAAACTGCTGCTGGACTATTGCCTCCGCTTCTACGACAGGCAGTTCATCACCAGAGAGAACGCCAACAAGGACATTCTCACACGTTTTGAGAATATAGTTGATGATTATTTCGCTTCCGGAGCCTCGGAGGAAAGCGGTATGCTGTCGGTGCAGTACTGCGCGGACAAACTCTGCATCTCGGCCAGTTACCTTGGGGATGTGCTCAGGAAAGAGACCGGAATGTCCGCCCTCAAGCACATCCAGAACAAGATGCTGGACATCGCGAAGGAGCGTGTCTTCAACTCCTCGAAATCAATCAGCGAGATAGCGTACAAGCTTGGTTTCCCGTACCCTCAGCATTTCAGCCGCTGGTTCCGGAATATGGCGGGCTGCACACCGAACGAGTACAGGAATCGTGTGTCATCTTGAAGTCAGCTCTTTTCCGCAATCAATATCGGAAGATTTCTCAGCCAAAATGTGATATTTTGCACTGTTTTGGCTGAGATTTTTTTATTAATATTGATTAATATATTTATTAATAATTAGATACTGATGAATTTCCCGTTTTATAATCTGAGCCAAAATGCGATATTATGTATTGTTTTGGCTGAGTTTTTTTTGAAGAATCGAAAAGAGACATTATATTTGCAGCGTAAGATTGGGTTTTATGAATACGGACGGTATCATTGGAAGAAAAAAGGAACTCGGTATTATGGAACGGCTGTACCGCTCGGATAAGTCGGAGTTTCTGGCTATATATGGACGCAGACGTGTCGGCAAGTCATATCTTGTCGATGAGGCTTTCCGCGATGAACTGGCATTCTCTGTTGTCGGAACGTTCAAGAAATGTGAGGATGATGAAGAGCCTCTGTACAAAAAGACGCAGCTCAAGCACTTCTATCGTAGTCTTTTGGATTATGGGTTGGATGGTGCCTACAAAGAGCCGGAGAATTGGATGGATGCTTTTGATCTCCTCAAAAAACTGCTGATGGGCAATAAGGCGGCGAGGAAGGTCATATTCATTGATGAGCTTCCGTGGCTTGCTGGTCCTAAATCCTCTGAACTTGTGGAGGAACTTGGCTATTTTTGGAACAGTTGGGCGGCAAAGCAGAGAGCCATTTTTCTGATAGTCTGTGGTTCCGCGACAAGTTGGATGCTTGACAATGTCATAAGAGATTATGGAGGGCTTCATGGCCGTCTTACGGAAAAGAT
>CAVKYA010000358.1:0-2762 GCA_963660255.1 Bacteroidaceae bacterium
TAGCGACCGCCATAGGCAAAAGCGCATCCAGAGTCAAAGACTACCTGCAATGTCTGGTTCAAATTGATTTGATAACTCCGCAAGGAGGAAACAAAAACAGGACATACAGCCTAAAGAAATAAACTCGACATAATGGTCATAGGAGGAGGGATGGTGGCTGACAAATCACTCCAAATTGATTTATTTCAGGCAATAGGTCAGAACTCAAGCCGGAAGCCTTTGCTCTTCATCTCGTCGTATTTGTCTTTGTTGAAGGTGTACTTTACGGGGATCTTCGGGCCGGAACCGGAAGGGCGCTGGCCGGTGTTGTTAAGGATGCCTAATTTGAGCATCTTGTTGGCGAAATTGCGCCTGTCGAAGGTCACCTCAAGAATGGACTCGTAGAGATTCTGAAGTTGGGGCATTGTGAACACCTCTGGCAGAAGCTCGAATCCGATGGGCTCGAAATGAATCTTTTCCTTCAGTTTCCTAAGGGCGACACGCAGGATTCTGTCGTGGTCGAACGCAAGAGGCGGAATCCTGTCCAAAGAGAACCAGCTCGCGGCCTCGGCATCATCCCCACCTTTCACCTCCGATTTCCTGACAAGAGCGAAAAAGGCTATCGTGATGACCCGCTCACGAGGGTCACGGTCAACATCCGAGAAGCAACCGAACTCCTCGACATAAGCCGTCTTAAGCCCGGTTTCCTCGTTCAGTTCCCGTCTGGCGCCAGTCTCTGCGTCCTCATCCATCCTGATGAAACCTCCCGGAAAAGCCCAACTCCCTTTATACGGATCAAGTCCTCTTCTGATCAACAGCACGGAAAGCCCATCCTTGACATCATAACCGAATATCACACAGTCAGTTGTGACGGCTGGATGCGGATACTTGTAGCAATATCTCTTATTGTCAGGCATAACAAAGTGTAAATTTTACGCAAATATAATGAATATTTCTGAAAATTTAACCTTTGTTTGCGTAGAATCTACACAAGCAAAGCAAGCATATAACAGATAACGAAGAATTGGAAAAGTAAGGCAAGCAGGGTAAGAAGGGTAAGCGATGTAAGTTAGGCAAGACGAGGCAAGGCAAGGGAAAGTCTCCTTCTGAAATTTTTGTAACGTAAAAAATTTCAGAAGGAGACTTTTCTTGCCCCCACTTAACCAGTATGCCTAAAAGAAATAATGTCCACCAAAACGGCAATCTACCGGAGAAAACGTGTGATCCCGCAGTTTTGTCCGGGGAAAAGGGCATTCACCGGATAAAAGCAGAAAGGGCCAAACGAACTAGTCCAAAGTCCACGTTACTTTCGGTAATATTCCTTGAAGACAGTCCAGGAATAGAAGGACGGAGCGACCTGCGGGATAGGCAGGGAAGCCTCGTGACCGTTATAGAGAACCTTAACCAGAATCTCCGGGGTGCGCTTGCTACGGTAGAAGATGAGCTGGAGGTTGGCGGCCATCGGAACCTTGTCGCTTCTCCAGTAATTCTTCACCTCCTTCGGATCGTCCACCACCGCACCGAAATTGTCCAGACGCATATAGGAGACCAACGGCAGTATGGCGGTGTCGTGTGAGAAACGAAGCCTCAACTGAACCTCACCGGAAGCCAGATCACTGTCAGCCTCCGCAATCATATTCTCAAGAATGGCAGCGTTCTTCGTGCATCCGAAATTATCTGTCAAAGGCGAGCGTCCCATATAAAGATAACCATTATAGTTTCTTACCTCCCAGATGCCGAAAAGCTCATCAAACGTGAATATGTCAGAAAACATATCAGCCTGCTCTCCGCCAAGACATTGGATTCCGACCACAACCGTGCGGAGATTGGACTCAAACTGCCACATCCCGAATGTGGATTCGAGATATTCCGTGTCATTGAAATATCTGGAGCAGAAAGTTTTAGCATCAATCAGAGAAGCCTGCATCGCAGCAGAAGAAGCCTTGGCCTCAGCCGGAATCTGAGTCTTGACCCTAAACGGATTCTGACCGCCATCCGGCTCAAGAATCGGCAGATAAACCCTACCTGCATCCATTGAATATGTCAGGTCTTTGTCCAAACCTTTCAGCTCATCCATAAACGACATCATACTCAGCATCACACGAGGTACGGCAGTGGAAAGCACGGCAGCCCTTGTCTTACCCTTGAACACTTCCGGGAACTCCTTGTACATAGTGGCGGCGATGAACCGATGCTGCTTCTGGCCTTCTTCTGTCAGATCTCCACCCCTGTTGGCTACAGACGGATAAAACTTCTCGTAACGTGAATACAGATTCTCCCCCGCCTCTGTCAGCTTTCCTGCCTTATGCGCGTCCGAAAGCACCTTACGGACAGCCTCATAGACTGAATCACCAAGGCCATACCTTGCGCCGTGACGGCCGATATGGCTGATATAGACCGGCTTGTAGCCTTTTGGAGCCGGTGTGATCTCAACATCATCTAATGGGTACATATAATACTCACCGCCCAAAAGATTCTTGTCGGCCATCATCTCGGCACGCGTGTCGTACTTGACAACCGCGTCTTTGACACCATATTCAGCCTCAACTGCGAGCCTTTGCTCCGGAGTCGCGGGAGTCTGGGCGAATGAATATGTCCCTGCGGCGAGCAGAGCGGCCACCGCAAGGACAAAGTTTCTGTGGATTATCTTTTTCATCAACGCAAAGATATTCATTATTTACCGTAAAGCAATTCGATGTCAGCCTTGATGGCAGCCGGGGCGAAATCTGGGACGAACTTCCAAGAGCCGATGACTTTAGGGTCACCGATGACAGCAGGGTCAA
>CAVKYA010000359.1:0-2756 GCA_963660255.1 Bacteroidaceae bacterium
CTCTTGTACTGAACATATCCGCTTGATCATCAGTCTTGTTTCCTTCCGGCACATACACCAAAGTGTATTTCAGATCACCTTTTTCTTTATACCGTTCTTGTAAAATGCCCTTGAATATGTCTTCTTTGCCACTCGCTTTATGAATGATACGCTTGCGTTTAAGCAACAAGGCCATAAGAATATCATCACCGGCTGGAAACGTACCACTATCGTAATTGTAGAATTTAGCCAACTGCTTGCTTATCATCATATATTCCACCATCTCCTCGTCCGTCAGATGAACCAAATGCGGATAATAGTAATAGCGACATAAGAAGCCATTGTCTATGGCCTCTTTCATACTATATTCAAAAGTATAATGGTCATCAATTCCGAAGAACTCATTCAAGCGACGAGTGCCCGTCTCATCAAATTGTCTGTCCGGGGTCGCGGACAAGCCTATTCTTCGCCCAAATCGTATTCCGTCCAAACGATCAAGGATTCTACCGGCTCCCATATTATGAGCCTCATCAGCTATGAGGAGCGTTCGCTTAGGAAAGGAACTCAACACAGTGAACACTGATTCTCTGACAAATGAAGCATAGGTAGAGATGATGATGAATGAATTATGCTCATTCGTGGGATTAAACTCCTCTTTCATCAACAATCTGTCAACCTCATCCTTCCAGTTTGGATTTTTCGAGCAGACCTTGTATATATTCTTGAAATTAAACTTCTTGCACTCATTCTCCCATTGTTCGACAAGCGTCAGTGTCGGAACAAGGATTATCGCCTTGTAATATCCAAGTTTTTTGTATATTTCCAAAAGACAGTTAAGGGAAGTCAATGTCTTACCGGTACCGGTAGCCATCGCAAACAGCCCTTTCTGAGTTTTCTTCCAATTCTCAAAAGCCTGTTTCTGATATTCCCGTGGTCCTGACGGATATGGAAAGCAAGGAACATCCTTCGTTCCACCAGTTTTCGCCTCTCCCGTCCGAATCCTATTCACGGCATCATCTACCCTTGCCTTTGCGCGCGCAAGATATCCATCCACCACACGAGATGTCGTCGAGTCCGGATATCGTCCGATAAGTTCCCGTTCTTCCTCAAGCAGTGTTTTGATATCCTTTCGCTCAAAGGTGTCCACAATATGAGTTCTGACATCCTGTGGATCAATGTATAAGACGGTTGTGTCCTTCCCTTTGATTGTCAGGTCAAAATCCTCTTCGATATCCTTTATCTTATACACATCATTGCCGCCATCCCAATCACAAAAAGCTGTGATACTTTCACAGTTATCAATCAGAGCGGTACGTGAAAAATTACAGGAGCCATCAAAAGCGACCTTGTTTATTCCATCACTGAATATACCACATTTGGTATGTGCGATGCCGTTCGCGTCGCGTGGTTTGATAATTTTAATCTCAATGCGGTCATTGCGGATCAGCCAAGCAAAGCAATCAAAGAAATGCTTATCACGTTCCGACAATGTTTGCTTCATTACCCCAATGTCGTGGATGTCAAAAACAGGCAAAGCCTCACCTGACAAACCTTTCGTTATCGCATTTTTGTCTGGTTCTGACAAAATATCATTGATTATGAGACGCAAACGACCACCATTATAAAGAAAGCAAGCAAAACCATAGCACAGCACATTAATGGCTGATGAAGAGAAAAAGCCCAACTTCAAGTCAAAGATCGTCGAATTACACAATCCTTCAGAGAAGAAGCCGACCGGCTCCCACTCACTGTGAGACTTGAATCGTCTGCTATCTGGCCATATTACGTTTGCCTTCAACATATCTGTAGCTATATAAAACAGTTGGTACACATAATATCATCTCCGAAAAGATCCACCAGTGTCGTTCCCTTTTGTTTGGCCTTATTCTCCTCCTGACGCTTTATTATGTCAAGCTTGATCTTACGGATACGTTCAGGCTTAATCAAATCCGCAAGACTTTCTCCTTGGTTCCACGTGTAGCCATCCTTTTCAAACTCCATCGCCTTCTTATAAAAATCAGGATGTTGCTCATACAACCATATCCATTCTATTTTCTGCTGAAAAAAACAGAAATAACATCCTGAACGGCTACGACAATATGTCCCTGTCTTCCCATCAACCTCAAAAGGTATCTCCTCATAGTATGCAGGCACACCGACCCCGCTGTCACGAAGCAACCTGAATATGTCGTCCTTAACCAATACCTCGTCATTGTCAAGCAAAGGGAATGATTCAAGCTTGCCCACAGGATAATCCGTTGTCTTTAAATACTCAAAGACAACGTGATTGAACAGTTTGACATCAATATCCAGCAACGCATTAAGTTTCTTGGAATAATAGAACTGCTTGCAGATCGGTTTTTTCAGCACTTCCAATATCTCATCACGTTGTTTTTCATCGCATAAACGCTCATACAACTCTATTATCTGTTCTTGCTGATCATTATGAAGGACCTTGTTTATCACATCAAGACTCCAGATATTACGACGAAACGGGAACACCGCCTGTATGTTTGGTTTGGAGGAGATATAACCATCACGGTCCTCGTCCCCTCGAATACCGACATAAGACACGGCATAGTCATCTCCCACATATCTCTCAAACTCAGCCAATTTCATTTTTTGAGTGCACCATCTGGCCTGCGGGGAAGGAAGAAATCCCCCGCACGCTTTCAGGAAATGCTCGAAAGGAGTAGGTTCCGGACTGCCTTCAGCCGCACGAAGTCGTTTGATACTACCCAAATACGCTTCCAAGCGATCGATCAGCAGTTCAGTCT
>CAVKYA010000360.1:0-2747 GCA_963660255.1 Bacteroidaceae bacterium
GCGAAATATGGCTGGAGCTTGCAGTTGCCGCTGCATCCGAGGCTGAGGAACTGGAGTCCGGTCATTCTGGAAAGCTGGTCAGGGTAGGACATTCCGGCTCTGGAGGTGCTGATTCCGTGCGTGAAGCTGGATCCGAATATCCCGATTCTGTGACGGAAAGGATTCTCGATGGCTTCGATGACAGCGCCTTCGTTGACACCGATCTGAATGGACTTCTCCTCGCTGAGGATTGGCAGGTACATAAGGCACTCGTGCATAGAACCGTCCAGATTGCTGATAAGCACGACATTGTCGTCCGGCTTCTGGTCGTGCGTCACCTTGGAGGCAGCCCAAAGCCACTGACCGTCCTTCTTTATGTAAAGGTCGTAGCCTCTCGCGGCAAGTCCACCGGTGTTTGTCGGAAACCCTCTGTCGAGGTATTCAGTCTTGACAGTGATTGTCTTGGAGTCCGTCCTGAACGCCACGGAAAGGCCGGCCGACATCCTGACCTGCTTGTTCTCACCGGTCGTGAACCCCTTGAACTTCACGGTGTCAACCCTATGATAAGGGTTAGGCGTGTCGGTCATAAGTTTTCCGACCATAGTCAGGTCGGACGCCTCTGTGAAACTGTACTTCACCGGATTTTTCTGAGCGGACATCGTCACTGCAGCGAGCGACAACATCAAGATTGCGATTGTTTTTCTCATATTGCTTTTATAATCTTTGACTTACTTGAATATTACAGACCAGAGGACCTATCGCTTCTCCAGCCTTGGATATTCGCAAGAACAAAATTAGAACTTTTTTCGGTTTCTGTAATTATTATTAAACAGTTTGGCAAATCAAAACGACTTCTGAAAACTATGAGTGTGCAGGTTTTTTTGTAATTTTACGGATGAAACTAAAATGAAGGTAATATGAAGTACCCAATAGGAATACAGAGTTTCGACCTGATCATCAACGAGGGCTATCTTTACATAGATAAGACCAAGTTGATTTACGATTTGGTTCATAACGGCAAGATATACTTTCTGAGCCGTCCGAGACGATTCGGCAAGTCTCTTCTTGTGTCCACGCTTGAATGCTATTTCCAAGGAAGAAAAGATTTGTTTAAGGGTCTTGCCATCGATGGATTGGAGACAGAGTGGAAAGAATATCCAGTGTTCCGAATTGACTTCAACGGCAAGAATTTCACTGATGGTGGTGAACTGGAAAAAACATTGACAGGGTTTGTCGAGACACAGGAGGCCATTTATGGCAAAGACCCGTTTTATGACACACTTGGCGACAGATTCTGTTATGTGTTGAAGGCCGCTCACGAGAAGACAGGACGGCGTGCCGTAGTCCTGATTGATGAATATGACAAACCTTTGTTGGACGTGTTGGACACCGGATTGGAAACCATCATAAGCGGTCAGAAAAGAAAAGTGGAGGATTGGAACCGAGAAGTGCTGAAAGGCTTCTATTCGGTCTTCAAAGCTGCGGACGAGCATCTTCAGTTCGTGTTGCTTACGGGTGTCACCAAGTTCTCGCAGGTCAGCGTGTTCAGCGGATTCAACCAGCCTGATGACATCAGCCTGTCTGCCAGATACGATACCTTATTAGGTGTTACCGAGGAAGAACTGCATACCGTCTTTAAGGAACAAATCAAGGAAATGGCCTTGGGGTATGAGTTGACTGAGGATGAGATGAAAGCCAAATTGAAGCGACAGTTCGATGGCTATCATTTCAGCCGTCGGCTGATAGGTGTGTATAATCCTTTCAGCGTGCTCCGCGCCTTTAACGAGATGTGGATGGACGACTATTGGTTCAAGACAGGTTCGCCTACCTATCTTGTACGCCTGTTGGCTCATTGCAATGAGAACATCAATGAATTGGTGGGCAGATATTACACCCCGCAAGACTTTGATGACTACAAGGCTGATGTCGAACGCCCTCTGCCGATGATCTATCAAAGCGGGTATCTTACCATAAAAAAATACAAACGCCTGACCAACTCCTATCTCTTGGATTTCCCGAATGACGAGGTGCGTCGTGGCTTCGTCACCTTGCTCACATCCAGTTACCTGAAACCAAAGGAGAGTCCTGGCTCTTGGGTCCTCCAAGTAATAGACGCTATGGAGGGTGGCGAATTGGAACAGATAAAGAATCTCTTTACATCTTTCTTGGCGAGCATCCCGTACTCTCAGCGCCGTAAGGATGACGAAAGGGAGAAGGAGCGTTACTTCCAGTACACATTCTATCTCATCCTGCGAATGATCAGCTCTTACACCATCTTTGTCGAGAAAGAACAAAGTGAAGGCAGGGTGGATTGCGTCGTCGAGACCTCGAATGATGTATATATCTTTGAGTTCAAACTTGATGGCTCCGCCGATGCCGCCATAGGCCAAATCAAGGACAAGGGCTATGCCCGTGAATATGAAGCCAGTCACAAGCGTGTCCACTTGATTGGCTGTGACTTCTCCTCAAAGACCGGCACAATTGACGGTTGGAAAGTCATAGAGGATTAGTTGTACTCTATAGTTCAACGGAAATCACGGTGGCAGGTAGGATTTCTGATCAGTAAGGCTTATCTTTGCAAGGCTGAAAAGTTGCTCTGTTTTGTTTGGAATGTCTTTTGAGGCGAAAGACCGAAGCAGCTTTGAAATGTTATGAGTCTATATTCATTCTATAGAATCTCGAAGCCTTCGGAGGAGAAGATCGCTCCGGAAATGGTGGAAGGGGAGTACCGGCGCTTGCGGGGACGCACATTCTGGGGCGTGACCGGA
>CAVKYA010000361.1:0-2730 GCA_963660255.1 Bacteroidaceae bacterium
AATATATTCGAACGCAATTATAATGAGGAGTGTCAGGATGCCGCGCATTGAGCAAGCGTTAGATATTCATTAATGATACCAGACAAGACACAAGATTTTGTATATTCGTGGAAGGTTTTATGCTTGGTTTAGAATAAGATTATGATACGCACATTACTTTTCATTGGAGGAGGAAGTTTCCTCGGAGGAATCGCAAGGTATTTGGTGAAAGTCGGTTGCGGCAAGTTGTTCCCCGCTGCGACGCTTCCGCTCGGCACATTGGTCGCCAATGTCGCCGGTTGTTTCCTTATTGGCCTGTTTTACGGAATCGCCTCCCGTCTCACCACAATGTCGCAGGATACGCTGATGTTCCTGACCGTCGGCTTCTGCGGCGGCTTCACCACATTCTCGACCTTCATCAACGAGAATATGTCGATGCTCCAGTCCGGAGCCTTCTTCAGTTCATTGCTCTATGCCGTTCTCAGCCTCGTCCTCGGCTTGATATTCCTTTACCTCGGCACCCTTGCCTCACGTGTTTTCTGAGAGCGGATTCTGAAAATAAAAAGGCTGGCCAGAGAAATCTGACCAGCCATATTCATAATGACAAATTGTCTCGATTAGAGCTGAGGACCAGCCTTTACAAGAGCCTTGCCGGCCTTGTTGGACTCGTACTTCTTGAAGTTCTTGATGAACCTTGCCGCGAGATCCTTTGCCTTCTCCTCCCACTGTGAAGCCTCAGCGTAGGTGTCGCGAGGGTCGAGGATGTTGGTGTCAACACCTTCGAGTTTTGTAGGAACCACGAAGTTGAAGTAAGGGATGGTCTTGGTAGGAGCCTCGTCGATGCTGTGGTTGAGGATAGCGTCGATGATTCCGCGGGTGTCACGGATGGAGATTCTCTTTCCGGTTCCGTTCCAGCCAGTGTTCACGAGGTAAGCCTTCGCGCCGCTCTTCTTCATCTTCTTCACGAGCTCCTCAGCGTACTTTGTAGGGTGAAGCTCAAGGAACGCCTGTCCGAAGCAAGCTGAGAAGGTAGGGGTAGGCTCGGTGATGCCGCGCTCTGTTCCGGCCAGTTTTGCGGTGAAGCCAGAGAGGAAGTAGTACTTGGTCTGCTCTGGGTTCAGGATGGAAACTGGAGGAAGAACACCGAAGGCGTCGGCTGAGAGGAAGATAACCTGCTTTGCGGCAGGACCCTGAGACTCAGGACGAACGATGTTGTTGATGTGATAGATAGGGTAGGAAACACGGGTGTTCTCGGTCACGCTCTTGTCGTTGAAGTCGATCTTGCCGTTGGCGTCAACTGTAACGTTCTCAAGGAGAGCGTCGCGACGGATGGCGTTGTAGATGTCCGGTTCAGACTCCTTGTCGAGCTTGATGACCTTGGCGTAGCAACCGCCCTCGAAGTTGAACACACCCTTGTTGTCCCAGCCGTGCTCGTCGTCACCGATGAGCTTACGCTTAGGGTCGGTTGAAAGGGTGGTCTTGCCGGTTCCGGAGAGACCGAAGAAGATGGCGGTGTTCTCACCGTTCATATCTGTGTTGGCTGAGCAGTGCATCGCGGCGATGCCCTTGAGAGGGAGGTAGTAGTTCATCATTGAGAACATACCCTTCTTCATCTCGCCACCGTACCAAGTGTTGAGGATAACCTGCTCCTTGCTGGTGACGTTGAACGCCACGCAGGTGTCGCTGCGGAGACCGAGCTCCTCGAAGTTGGCGACCTTGGCCTTAGAAGCGCAGTAAACAACGAAATCAGGCTCCTGATCGAACTCTTCCTGATTCTTCGGACGGATGAACATATTCGTCACGAAGTGAGCCTGCCAAGCGACCTCCATAATGAAGCGGACCTTCATACGGGTGTCCTTGTGGGTTCCGCAGAAACCATCGACAACGAAAAGCCTCTTTCCGGAGAGCTCCTGCTGGGCGGTCTTCCTTACAACCTTCCAGGTCTTCTCTGTCATCGGGTGGTTGTCGTTAGGGTACTCAGGGGTGTTCCACCAAACGGTGTCCTTTGAGTTCTTGTCCATAACGATGTACTTATCCTTAGGAGAACGTCCGGTGTAGATACCTGTCATAACGTTGATGGCACCGAGCTCGGTCACCTGACCTTTCTCGTAGCCCTCAAGCTCAGGCTTTGTCTCCTCGTTGTAGAGAACCTCGTAAGTCGGATTGTAAAGGACTTCCTTCACATTCTTGATTCCGTACTTGCTTAAATCCATCTTAGGCATAGTAAAATGTGTTTTATAAAGTTAAACTTATTCTCTCAAAAGCGCCGCAAATTTAAGGAAATTTTATTCATTACTCAAAGGAGTGATTGATTAATTTCGTACATTTGCTTTCGCCGGCGTGCTTCACTGCAAATAGTTTGCCAGTGGAAGACGCAAAAGGTTGTGATAAAACGGTTTAACGAATATATTTGAATATGTCGCCGTCAGAAGTGTTGAAAGAATATTGGGGCTACGATGGCTTCCGTCCGATGCAGGAGGAGATCATCACGGCCGCTTTGGAGGGAAAGGATGTGCTGGCCATTATGCCTACGGGCGGTGGCAAGTCGATCTGCTTTCAGGTTCCTGGATTGATTAAGGAAGGAATCACTTTGGTGGTGACTCCACTTATAGCCTTGATGAAGGATCAGGTGCAGAACCTGAACGACAGGGGAGTGCGCGCCCTTGCCATTCACGCCGGAATGAGCCGCCACGAGGTCGATCTGGCCTTGAACAACGCGGCCTACGGGGACTACAAGTTTCTCTATCTGTC
>CAVKYA010000362.1:0-2722 GCA_963660255.1 Bacteroidaceae bacterium
GAATATGACTGGTACATTCCGGAAGGCACCCACGACACGGAAATATTGAAGCAATGGAGATCGTACCTGAACGAGAATTGCGTTGTGGTCATCTTCATAGCGGTGAAATCCCAGCCGGACTGCGCCTGCATAGACATTTTAGGAGTCAATTGAATATTCCCTTGGACTCCGAGAGTCTGAGTGTAATTATCCTTCTTTATGAGCTGGTTGTTCGTGAAGTTGAACGACCGGTTCATCTGAAAGCTATAGTTGAAATTGAGACTCCAAGGTACATTCGGATTGGTATAGTACAGCCATCCGCCAGGAATATATTCACCAGTAATTGGATGGTAGTATATTCGTCTGTAGTAGTCCGCCGGATTGCCCGAGGATCCGGAATCCCCTCCGGAAGACTTCGATCCGTCATTGCCTTTGACCGTGCCCTTTCCGGACAATGAATATGACAGTGAGGCGCTGACATTGGTGAGCCGCAGCGGAACCCCGTTCTCCATTATGTTATACTTGTTGATCCTCTGTCCTCTCTCATTGATGGCATAAGGGTCAAAGTTCATATTTCCGTTGACTCCCAACTTACCGAAGATCGATGTGGACATTGAAATGCCGACGTTATTCATTTTCAATGAGTCAGCAAGGAAATTATAACCAGTGGAAATATTGAACTGATCCAAAAGTTTGACTTTCTTTGATCCTGTTCCGGTCGTGTCTTTCATATCACGCACCTTCGCCTCCAGATTGTTGCCGATCGAAATGCTCATCGTGGCGGATCTTCCCTTTCCCGGAGCCGAGTTGATCTGGCCTTGATAAATGTTGTAGTCGTAGGATTTCTGCACACCGAGCGTGTCGATGTAATTGAAAGTTCGCCATCCGTTGAAGGCCTTGCCTTTCTCGGGACTGAAGCTCATACTTACGCTTGGAGAGACAACGTGCCTGAGAGCCTGGATCTTATGGAATTTGCCGAACGTGTACATTCCATAGAGTCGGGTACTCATAGAAACTGATCCCGAGTAGTTGTGGGTCGCCCCGAACGTGCCGAATTGCTTGCCCATCTCTGTCTTCACGCTGTTTGTCTCCGGATCGAAGTAAGCCTCGCTTTTTCGGAAGAACCAGTTCATACCGTAGCTCACGTTCGGAGCTATGTTGATATATTTGAACAACGTGAAATCCGGAAGCTTTATCGAGAAATTGTGCGCCATTCCGTTCTGGAACTTATCCATAAATCCTGGCTCTCCGAACTCCGAGGCCTTGAAATTGATCTTGTTCTGGATCGAGGTGTTGTAACCCAACGCGAATTTCTCGTAGAAACGCTCCTTCCCGACCCTGTTCTTGATCTTGAAAGGGTAGAATGTGGAGACCGAGAACGTGATGTTAGGCAGAGTGAATGAATATGAACTGTCCCTGGAGTTCTGGCTGTGCAGAGCGTTGATGGAAAGGTTGAATTTTCCGTTCCAGTTCTTAGAGTATGAGATTGAGGAAGAGATCTGGTTCTGGAGAGCCTCTGACACCGAATGCGAGTTGTAACGGCTGTTGGAAGGGCTGGAGAAGTTCACCGACGCGGAGAATGATGTCCCGGGATGTGCCTTGGAATCCTGGGAATGGGACCACCTGACTCCGAAGTTTTTGCTCTGGAAGAAATCCGAACTTCCTTTCTCTCCCGTCTGATCGACCGAGTAGTTTATGGCCAGGTTACCGTTGAACTTATACTTCACCATATACCGGGAGTTCAGATTGGCCGCCCAGGAGCCCAAAGTGTAGTAGTCACCTGTAAGGGACATATCAAAATAGTCTCCCAAAACGAAATACATTCCCGCGTCCCTCATATAGAATCCGCGTGCGTTCTCCTCGCCGAAAGACGGCATCAGCATACCGGTCGCCCTGTCCGGACGTTTCGGAATGAATCCGAACGGGATTCCGATCGGCAGGTCAACATCCTCGACGACCAAATGGGCAGGACCGAACACAGTCTTCTGCGAAGGCTTTGTCACGACTTTGGCGGACGACATCTTAAGATAATAGTGAGGGTGCTCAAGGTCGCACACGGTGTATTTGCCTTTGGTGATGTTGATGGACTTGTCCGGCATCATCTTGATGTTCTTTCCGTGCATAATGCCATCGTCCTCCCTTGTGATCATATTCGTGATCCTGGCCTTCCGTGTGTTGAAGTTATAGCGGACCTCCTCCATATTGAAGGTCTGGTTGCCCTGAGTCATCTCCGGCTGTCCTTTCCACGTGCCCGCAAGGCTGTCGTATGTGCCTCTGGCGAACACTGTTCCGGTTGACATATCGTATTCCATATAGTCCGCCTTCAGCTTGAGGTTCTCGTATGAGACCTCGACATCTCCCCAATAGTACATCTTGCGCTGGCCGTTTGAGAAGTCCTGGCGGATGGAATCCTTGGCGCCGGAAAACGCGGGTCTGGACAAAGAGCTCTTCTCCAGCATAAACAAGGAGTCCGCCCTTGAGATCGAATCGGCCCTGTGGGCGGAATCCCTCGCGGCGGTAAGCGAGTCTTTTATTATTGGCAAAGAATCCTTTACGGAGATCACGGAATCAGTCTGGACTGTGCGGGCGGTATCAGACACGACCTCTGTTCCCGCGGCCTTTCTCAGGTTGCGGTTCCTCCTCACATCCTGTCCGAACATCGTGAATCCGGTCAGGCCGACAAGCGCTCCGATGAGGATAATGTTATATGTATGCTTCTTGAAATGCAATTATTTTATAAATT
>CAVKYA010000363.1:0-2717 GCA_963660255.1 Bacteroidaceae bacterium
TCTCGGTGATTATGCTTAACAAATTTTTCCAATAATTTCAAAACAGCTTCTAAATTTTTAGTTAAATCTGCGCTTATTGCCTGTTTGGCGTTAGTGACATTTGTCTCTTGTGAAGAATCGAAGACAAATGAAATATCTCAACCTCAGGAATCAGTGCTGCTGCGGAACTTGTCTCAATACAATGAAGCCGTGGCTGAATCTCAGCCTCAAACTCGTGGTTTTGGACGTTTTTGCGCTATTGTCAGCGCTGATTTTTCAGGTGCTTGCGAAGGTGCTTCAAGAGGAGCAAGAATTGGTTTCCGTGTCGGTATGATGATGGGAGGGAAAGGTTTAGAAGGCGCTATGATAGGTGGAGCGGTTATGGGGCTTGTTGGTGGTGCCGGAGCCTCATATCTTGCTGAGTTGGCTGCCTCTGAAGCTACTTGTGATGTTGAAGCATCTTTATTTATAGACCAAGGAAAACAAGTAAGACAACAATATATTGGTTCTTCCGAAGAGGAGGCCTATTCTATGCCGGAAGAATTGGAACTACCAGATGAAGCTATATGTATAGGAATGCTTCATAATGAAATTTTAGATAATGTGTTGGTTGCAGGAGAGGGACAAACGGTCTCATTGACATCACTCCCTCCGGAACTTGATTCTGATGAGGATTTGCCGGTATTATCAGAAATGGAGTCAGCTATTTTTGAATCACCGGAGGTGTGCGATACTTGTACTTACTTGTTTGACCTTTTTTCATCCGAGGGTGTTTCTTTAACAGAGGATGGACTTACCGCTGATGTGGCAAAATCTTTTCTAGTGTTAATTCAGAATTATTCATCATCTATAGAGGAGTTGACTGCTCATATTAATAGCTACTATCGTTATATCAGTGCATCGAACGAGTTGTCTGAAGAGGAAAAGAATGGGCTGTATTGCGGTTTGGCTGTCGCATATTATAGTTATATCTATTGGAATGTGGAAAATGATTAATATCTCTCAACGTGTCTCCAGCACCATCAACCTTGGTGCCCTAGTGCTGATCAGCTCGTTCCTTCAGCGCAACAGCGTTATCCAGTATGTCCTTTTGGTCGTGGCGGTGCTTATCGTGCTGCTGGGGCTGATCTCCTTCATCAGAGGCTTATCTCAAAAGAGGTTTAAACTGACAGATTTTCTGGCTCAGGAAGACTGTGACTATGTCTCCCTTGGAATATGGCTTCTGGTCACCAGCCTGCTGTTCTATTTCGGCCATCAGACCGGGGGATTCGTGGCTCTGGGAATATTAATTCTCCAGTCTCTCGTCACTCTGCTGTGCAAACTCCTCCCCTCAGGAAAGCCCGAATAGCTGATCTTGAATATATTCGTGGAGTCTGAAACTCCCGCCTTTTTATATGAACACTTTTTGATGTATCAAAAAGTGTTCATATATTTGTACATAATTTGATGCATTATGGACGCTCCTTTTGTATTCGGCAAGATAGCCGATGGTGATAACTTTATTGACAGAATAGAGGACACAAAATGGCTTTCCGCTAATTTCCGTGCCTTGACTAACACTATCCTTATCTCTCCGCGTCGTTGGGGGAAGAGTTCTCTTGTCTGCAAGGCAGCCGCTGACGCGATGGGAAAAGACAAGAAGTTGAAAGTGGTGTTGGTGGACATATTCAATGTAAGGTCAGAGGACGAGTTTTACTCCAAACTGGCCACTGAGGTCATCAGGCAGACCGCATCGACAATGGACAGTGTCCTTGCCACGATCAAGAAATATGCGTCGGCCATCGTGTCAGGGATAAGTTTCGGCGATGCCACAGCCTCATATTCAGTGCAGTTTAAGATTAACGAGCCAAAGAAAAGTGCGGATGAGATTCTGGATCTTCCAGAAAGGATCGCTTCCGGAAAGGGAATCAAGATTGTTCTGTGCATTGATGAGTTCCAGCAGATCGGTTCGTTTGATGACCCGAGGTCCTTTCAGGCCAACCTGCGTTCAAGGTGGCAGTTGCACAGGAATGTGTCCTATTGCTTGTGCGGAAGCCGGAGGCATATGATGATGGAGGTTTTCGGGAAAGTGTCAATGCCGTTCTACAAGTTTGGGGATCTGCGCTTTCTTAAAAAGATTGATCGCTCCTATTGGTTGGATTATATTCCAAGACAATTTGATAAAACAGGAAAATCGATTGCCCCGGAGGCTTGTGAGCAACTTGTGGATCTGGCGGACAATAGCCCTTACTATGTTCAGCAACTGTCGCAGACCGCTTGGATGCTTACGGAGGATCATTGCTCGGTACCAGTGGTGATGGATGCGTTTGAATGCGTCCTTGCGCAGATAGGAGAGCTTAACAGGGCTTTGACCCGTACGCTCACCATATCTCAACAGAATCTGCTCCACGCAATGGTGGCCGGGGAAAAGGAACTATCATCCAAAAAAGTCATCGATGCCTATGATCTGAAATCCAGCACAAATGTCTCGCGCGCAAGAAAAGCCTTGGTTGAAAAAGACATCCTCGATGATTTCGGCAAGGAATATACCTTTGAGGACCCTTTGTATGAATATTGGCTGCGGACGGTTTGGTTCGGACGTTGACAGGCTAAATGTGACCACCGAATGAAAATCAGGCATATTCAATCATTCTTGGGGATAAATTGCTAACTTTGTAGGTTGTTGGTTCGTGGAGGTTCCGCGGGCCGCTGAAGGAAGAATATTCAAAACATATCAATATGTACAGAACACACACGTG
>CAVKYA010000364.1:0-2713 GCA_963660255.1 Bacteroidaceae bacterium
GTCACGTGTCGTATTGCTTGTATGGTAGCAAGAAACATATGATGGAGAATATGTTCCAGAGGCAAAACTATCCTTTCTACCGATTCGGAGACTTGTTCTATCTAGGCAAGATCAGTGAAAATGATTGGATTGAATATATTCGTGGGCGTTTTGAGGTCACAGGAAAGGAGATATCTGAGGAACTTGCCGGTAGAATCTGCAATGTGACGGACAGATATTCATCATACGTGCAGCAATTGGCTTGGTTCGTCTGGCTTCGCAGCGGCAAGGTGGCGACCGCCGAGGATGTTGAATTTGGCATTGACCGTTTGCTGGATGCCTGTGAGCCGCTTTTCATCCAGCAGACGGAATCTCTTTCCGCTTACCAAATGAATTTCCTGCACCTTCTGGCGGACGGAATCCATTCCGGTTTCACCAAGACATCCGTGTTGAGTTCCTATCGTCTGGGTACCGCCGCCAATATTACAAGACTAAAGAAAACCTTGACTGAGAAAGATCTGATAACAATGTCAGCGCCAATGAACTATGAAATCTCCGACTCGATTCTTGCCCTTTGGCTGAAAAAAAGAGTGTGGAAGGAATAGGATTTAATTGTAATTTTGAAAGAATTATAGACTGGAAAAATATGACAAAAATAGTTTTCGCGACGGGTAACCGGGGGAAGCTGAGGGAGGCTTCCGAGATTTTGGGGGAAGGGTTTGAGCTGGTGACACCGGCGGATTTTGGGATCACGGAGGACATTCCGGAGACAGGGGAGACGCTGGAGGAGAACTCGCTCCAGAAGGCACGGTATATTTACGACAGGAAGGGGTGTGACTGCTTTGCGGACGACACGGGACTGGAGGTGGATGCGCTGGGAGGGGCTCCGGGAGTCTATACGGCTCGTTATGCGGGACCGTCCAAGGACTTCAATCTGAATATGGACAAGGTGCTTTCCGAACTCTCCAAGCTGGAGGCGACCGGTCAGCCGGTCAGCCGTAGGGCTCGCTTCCGCAGTGTCGTGACACTCATCCTGAACGGCGAGGTGCACCAGTTCGAGGGCACGATGGAAGGCACTATCGCCCGTGAGAAATCCGGCAGGGGAGGCTTCGGCTACGATCCGATCTTCATTCCGGACGAATATCCGAAACTCACCGCCGCCGACATCACAGAGGAACAGAAGAACGAGATTTCGCACCGAGGCAAAGCCTTGAGGGCGATGGCGCAGTGGCTCAACAATCAGTAGGATAATCAATGCGCGAAAAGGCTGAACTCATCATCATCGGCCACACCAAAGTCGGCGAGAATTCCATAGTCCTGCACACGATCAGTCGGGAATATGGAAGGCGGGGCTTCCTCGTGAAGGTGAGCCCCAAGACCGCCATGGCGCTTTTCCTGCCCTTGAATATTCTTGAGGCGGAGGTCACCGAGAACCCGAAGTCGGATCTCTGGTTCGCCCGCAACTTCGTCAGTGTCAGCCCTCTCGTGGGGATCCGCGGGAATATTCATAAGAACACTATGACGCTTTTTATGAGTGAGGTGCTGTTTCGTGTAATTAAGGATCAGACCAACGAAGAGGGCTTGACGGACTGGTTGAAGAAGACTATCCTGACGCTGGATGCCCTCCAGAGCGACTTCGCCAATTTCCACCTTTGGTTCCTGCTGGAGCTCTGCGCCGTACTGGGTTTCAATCCCGACACAATCGACCTCGCACCTTTCTCCGGCAAGCATCTCGATCACATCAAATCCCTGCTGACCAGCTCGTTCGGAGAGGCGATGCTGCTTCCGTTGAGGGGCTCGGACCGCAACGAGATCGCCGAGTGCATCCTTAAGTACATCGAGCATCACACCGAATCCGCCGTCAACGTCCGCTCCCTTGCGGTGCTCAGGGATATTTATGGGTAGAGCCTCTGGCACTCGGGTGCAGAAATGCCGTATTTGCCCCCGCTATTCAGGTTTTAGTATGTCTGGGGTGCGAAAATGCGGAATATGCCCCCGACCCTTTCTAAGAAACAAAGGTACTTTAATACGCTTTATGGGAAAAAAGATAATAATGTTGTTCTGTCTGTTGATAGCTGTGTCGTGCAAAGACACAAAGAGTGATTGCGTTGTTGACAGGACAATTGAATGCAGAGAGTCGCAGATAGAACCGGATATTCCTGAATATGTCAAGGATGTCACATTTCTGCCGTTGGAGTTTGGTGACAACACATTGCTTGGCTCTGTGGATAAGGTGGCTTTTTATAATGATCTGATTTATATCGCCGACTATAGCTCCCGGAAGATTTTGGCCTATGATATGAAAGGCAAGCTCCGTTTCATCCTTGACAGGCAGGGCAGAGGGCCTGGAGAGTATCTTGAGATCAAAAGTTTCACGGTGGACGCTGATAACCTTTACGTTTTGGACAATTTCAGTAGGAAGTTGTTTGTCTATGATTCATTGACAGGAGAGTATGAAACATCCAAAGAGATGCCTATTGTCGCCTGGGATGTTGAGGCGTTGTCAAGCGGCGACCTTGTTTTTGCGTTTGTCACTGCCGGCGGAAAATTGTCAAAGGAACAACCTCCATATCGTTTGTTTGTGACAGACAATGATTTGAATATAAAAAAGCGGATGCTGGACTATAGTCGGAATGAAGGTTCGGATGTACTTGGCTATGATCACCTTTTTTCCGCTTACGGAGACAAGATCTTGTTTTGCTCCTACGGCAACGACGCCTACTATGTCCTGGAT
>CAVKYA010000365.1:0-2702 GCA_963660255.1 Bacteroidaceae bacterium
ATTTCAAGATACTTACGGCAATAAAGGTTAAAGAATATTATGGGCAAGGCGAGACTTACATTTCTGGGAACCGGGACCTCACAGGGAGTTCCGATCATCGGCTGCAAGTGCGATGTGTGCAGATCCACGGACGCGAAGGACAAGCGGTTCCGTTCCTCGGTGTTCGTTGAATATGAAGGGCTCAACATCCTTGTAGATGCCGGGCCGGATTTCAGGATGCAAATGCTTGCCCACGATCTCTGCCACCTTGACGCCATCCTTCTGACACACAACCACAAGGACCACACGGGAGGTCTTGATGACGTGCGCTCGCTCAACTACATCGACAAGCGCGCCGCCGAGATCTACTGCGAGCGGAATGTCCTCGACGATCTCATCAAGGAATATCCCTACGTCTTCGCCTTCCCGAAATACCCCGGAGCCCCGGAATGGCATCTTCACATCATCGATGAGAATCCGTTTTTGGTCTATCCGAACGCGAAGGATATGGAACTTGTCTGGATACACGATGTCGGCTACCATTACAAGATGCCGGACGGAACCCTGATCCCGACCGGCCGCAAACTGGAGGACATCATCGACAAGGCTGATCCGGCCTCGATGGCAGCATCGACCGGCGGCGTGGAGATCGTCCCGATCCGAGGCCTTCACGACAAACTCCCTGTTCTCGGATTCCGTTTCGGAGACATCGCCTACATCACGGATATGAGCACTCTTCCGGAAAGCGAGTTCGCAAAGCTGACCGGCCTCAAACACGTTACTCTCAACACCGTAGGCTACAAGAAACATCATTCACATTTCAGCCTCGACGAAGCCCTTGAGCTTGCCGACCGCATAGGCGCTGAGCACACCTGGCTCACCCACCTCTCCCACACATTCCCCCGCCACGACCAGTTCAGCAAAGACCTAGAAGCCCTTTGCCGTGAACGACACATCCACTCCATCGTCCGCCCCGCATACGACGGCCTTATCATAGAATGATCACTTATACATCGGAACATCCCCGTTGTCAATGAGCTGGCGGAGGATGTCAAGATAGTCTGGGGAATAATTTTTCGACGGGTTGTCGAACTCGGCGACAATTTCTTCAAGGGAATATTCACCGTTATTTCCATTAATATATTCAATCAACTTCTGTCGAGTCATCTGCTGGAGGGTGCGGGCCGGTACGGTCGCTTCGATGGTTGGTGAGCCCTGTCGAACCACAAGCTCAGGGACCGAGGTGGTTGGTGAGCCCATCGAGGCAATCGTCCCTTCGACAAGCTCAGGGACCGGGGTGGAGGCGCGCCGGGCACGGCAGACATCACAGGTGCCGCAATCAGTGGTCTCGGTCTGACCGAAATAACGGAGGAGGTATCGGGAACGGCACTCGGTGGTCTCACTGACATATTCAAGCATCGATTGACTTCTGGCGTGCGCGCACTTCTTCAACATCTCGTAGCGGGACGGCATCATATTGACATTCCCCGGCCGCAGCCTGTCGTGATGCAGGAACACGACATCGGAATGATCCGCCGGCACATAATTGATGACGTGCTCAAGCGAAAGCCGGTAAAGAGCCTGCCGCAGCTGAGAAACGGTCATCCCGCAACGCTTGGAGACATATTCCTCGTCAATCGGCAGCACGAAAGAGAATATTCCCGTGTAGCTCCGCATCAAAATTTCCAGCACCGCCGCCATCTCACGATCCGGCAGATCAATGTCATACAAGGCTTTCCTATCCACCGAAATCCGGACCTTAGTCTGAATGTCAATCTCTTCTGAATATGTCAGGTGCCCTGTCCGCTCAAGATATTTTAGAGCATAGAACGCCGGAGCGCGCTGCAAGCCGAACCGTTTGCAGAACTCCTCTATCCGGAACTTCAGCTGCCGTCCCATTCCGGCATCGTAGGGTATCTCAAAGAAAGCGTGAAGTTTCTGGTAAATGTCCTCGATGTAATCCAGTGACGGAAACGAAACATCTTCAATCTGTTTCGCACGGCGGACATCCACCCCGTTCCAAAGCTGCACGGCGAACGAACGCTTTCCGTCACGGCCAGCACGACCAGCCTCCTGGAAATACGCCTCTGGACTGTCCGGCAAGTCATAATGCACTACGAACCGCACGTCCGGTTTGTCTATTCCCATACCGAATGCGTTCGTGCAGACCATCACCCTTATCTCGCCGCTCTTCCAGGCAGCCTGACACTCGGCCCTTGTCTGGCTTCCCAGCCCAGCGTGATAGAACGAAGCGGAAACGCCCTGTGATTGCAGGAACGCCGAGAGTTCCTCGCATTTCCTTCTGTTCCGGGCATAGACTATCCCAGTTCCGGGAACTCCGGAGCAGATGTTCAGAATCTGCCCGTTCTTATCCTCAACCTTGCGCACGATATAACTAAGGTTAGGCCTTTCGAAACCGCTCTTGAGAACCAGTCTCTCCTTGAAACCGAGGCGTTCCATAATGTCCTGAGCCACTGTCGGAGTGGCAGTGGCGGTCAGGGCGATGACAGGAGCGTCTATCCTTTCCCTTATATTTCCGATTTTCAGGTAGTCAGGCCTGAAATCATACCCCCATTGGGAGATGCAGTGCGCCTCATCGACCACGATGAAACTGACATCAAGCACATCGATATAGGACTGGAATAATTGTGTTCCAAGCCTTTCCGGAGACAGATAGAGAAACTTGTAGTCCCCGTAGGCCGCGTTGTTCAAGGCCAGATCGA
>CAVKYA010000366.1:0-2693 GCA_963660255.1 Bacteroidaceae bacterium
TCGTTGAAAACTACCACATTTTCTGACGAGGATAGTGCGAAAACACTTTCATCAATATGTAACGTTTGAAGGCATTTACCTCCAAACGCTACAAAGATATGAATATTTTTCGTTTAAGACAGCACTTTGCGGGTGGATTGTTTACACAAATTAAGAAATTAATATCGCCGAATGCTTGAAAAACTCTGAACGATAGTCTTATGGATACAACGAGAGGAGCAAAAACAAAAAATATTGCTCTTTTCATAAAGAAAAACATATTCGACGGGAGCATTTAGAGCCGAAATTGCTTCTGTTGTGGAGAAAAACTTTACTCGGGAAGCAGGCTCTGCGGACTTGTGAGACACTGAGCTTGCCGAAGTGCCTGAACGTACGGAATCACACGGCCATTTCGACAAGATCAATGACCGACCGGAGAGTTCTGCGAATTCCGACTAAAACTTATTCAGTACGGTTCTCAGAGAGAGACAACCTTAGTAGGCACGGCCGTACATCTTCGGGGAATTGTAGGCAGGAGTGTGGCCGGAGAGGCGGAAGAGGTCAGGGATGGTGACGAACTCGTAGCCACGGGCTTTGAGCTGGGGGATGATGGTTTTCATTGCCTCGACGGTGCGCTCGTTTGTGTCGTGGAAGAGGAGGATGCGGCCGTCCTCTACACGGTCAAGGGTCTTTGTGACACGATCCTCAACGGGCATATCAGATCTCCAATCTTGGCAACTGAGGCCGGCAATGAATATCTTGCCATCAACAAGTCCAGCAATGTGGGCGTTGTGCGCGGTGAACGGCGGGCGCAAGTACTTTGGCTTCGCTCCGGCGTAAACCTGAATCAGGGAATCCGTCTTGGCAACCTCAGCAAGAATCTGATCATCAGAAATCTGCGTGAGATTAGGATGGGTATATGTATGGTTCTCCACATCACATCCCAACTGAACCATTCGCCGGATGATCGAAGCGGTCTCCTCATTGATGTTCTGGCCAATCAGGAAGAACGATGCCTTCACGCCGTTCTCCTCCAACACGTCCAGCATCATCGGGGTGAACTTCAGACTCGGGCCATCATCAAAAGACAACGCCACGTATTTCGGCTTGGAATCACCTTGACAGCAACAGCAATCCTGAGCCAACGCCGACAAAGAAAATGTCAAGGCCGCCAAAACCGCCACGAACATATTCAATATTCTCATATTCATAGAGATAGATATTATTCAACTGACAATCAGCAAGCGTTGAGAGTTGAATGCTGCTTAATCCAATCGGTGCTAAAATCCTCTTCCGAACATCGACCAGTACTTCGTCTCAAGTTCCTTCCAACGGGCGGCGCATTTGTCGTGGATCTCAGCGGTGTAGGCGTTCAGCAGTTTCGCCCTCTTCTTGTCCGAGGCCTTTGAATATTCAGCCTCCAGCTCAGGCAGCCCTTCGAAAGTCATCGCCTCCATCTCCAACACATTGTCGGTAAACTCTTTCTTGGTCTTCTGCCACGAAAGCGTCGCCAGTTTGTTCGCACGGCGGAACTCCCACAGGACGCTGTTCGGATAATATTCCCGCTGCCCGCATTTCTCGAATGCCTTCGGAAGTTTTGTGCTTCCGCAGAAAATCGGAATCCGAGGGCTCTGCGCAGGGTTATCCACCGCGTACCAGCAGACTCCCCCGATGCCGTCCGGCAGCCAAGAGCGGCTCTGGATGACAGTTGAATATGAACACCAGGCCACCGCGAGCGTCCTTCGGAAATCAATCACGCCCGGAGCGATGCTGTTCAGCGTGTTGCGCATCGGAGTGGTCAGCCAAGGGTTGGCCAGAGGGCTCATCTCCTTGTGGGCCGGAACGCCATCCTTCTCCGGCACATCAATCGTCCAGTTTTTGCACATATCCCATTCCGTTCCCTCGTAAGTATCTCTCAGCAACGCCATTACCTTTCTGACATCCACAAGGGAATCCGGTTTGACGGAGAACGGAAAGTCCTCCATACCATATTTCAGACCAAGTGACGGAGCCAGCAGATCAAACACTCTGAACTCCCTCTCACGATAGTTCCTGCCTTGAGCGTAAGAGCAAACAATCACCTTCCAGAACACGAAATCCCCTTCTCCGTCCCAAAGACCGTTGTCAATCGCAACCTGCTCAAGGTTGTCCGAAGCCATAAAGTTCTCGGGGTCAGAGCGGTCGATCTTGCCTATCCTTGGAATGTTGGCGGAAATCCCGACGTGTCCGTCCGGAATCCTCTGCGCAGCCCACGCCGCTCCAAGCTTATGTTTGCCCACACCCACGATCTCAAACTGCCAGACCTCCTTCGGATCGGAGACCGTAAGGCATTCACCGCCATCTCCATAGCCATATTCCTCAGCCAAAGAGCCCATCAACTTGACAGCCTCGCGTGCTGTGGCGCATCTCTCCATCGCTAGACGGCAGAGTTCCTCGATGAGCAGCGGCGCATCCTTGTTGATGAGCGTGTCCGGCCCCGTGAACGTCGTTTCGCCGATGCCCACCTGCTTCTCATTCAGAGAAGGGTAGCCTGTGTTGACGTAGGAATATGTATGCGCAACCTGCGGAATCTCTCCCACGACCTTGATTCCGGCGGTGTCGGTCACAAACTTGGTCTTACGCCAGTTCTTGCGAATCTGAGTCATCGAGCCCGGCTTGTGATCCTTGGCCGGGACGATGTTCACCCAAGTGTGAGAGGTGCCGTCGCAAGTGTG
>CAVKYA010000367.1:0-2662 GCA_963660255.1 Bacteroidaceae bacterium
GTCAAGGAATATGAAGCCAGAAAGCGGAAGGAGAAAAAGGAAAAGAAAGAGCACAGGAAACTGTTCAATTTCACCTGGACAAAGCATCTTCTGGGCAAGGTTGAGAAGACTGTTGGAGAACTGTACAACGACATGAATGACGAGGAGGTTTAACAGACAAGGTTATGGGAGACATTATTGACAATTTCGACATAGACCTGGCCGAGAGCAGCCCGGTCATGACACCTATCCAGTCGATGATCAAGGTGATCGGCGTGGGTGGCGGTGGCTGCAACGCCGTGAACTACATGTTCAGGGAAAAGGTGGAAGGTTGCAGTTTCATTGTCTGCAACACCGACCGGCAGGCACTTGACGGAAGTCCTGTTCCGGTCAAGATCCACATCGGAGAGAACGCTCTCGGTGCGGGTACAGATCCGGCCAAAGGCCGCAAGGCCGCCCTTGAGGCGCATGACCAGATCGAGAAGGTAGTGCTGGGAGAGGAAACCCAGATGCTCTTCATCACCGCCGGCATGGGCGGAGGCACAGGCACGGGAGCAGCCCCTGTCATCGCCAAGATGGCCAAGGACAAGGGCATCCTGACCGTCGGAGTGGTCACCCTTCCGTTTGAGAATGAGGGCGAGAACGCCATGTCCCGCGCGATCGACGGCATTCATGAGCTGGTGAAGAATGTGGACAGCCTCCTGATCATCAACAACGAGAAGCTTTACGATTTCTTCGGAAGCCATCTGGTGCATGAGGCGTTCCCTAAGGCGGACGAGGTTCTCTCCACCGCCGTGAAGGGCATCACTGAGATCATCAGCCGCCCGGGCTACATCAACGTGGACTTCGAGGACATCAAGACCATGATGCGAAACAGCGGCATGGCCCTGATGGGTTGCGGCACAGGCACGGGGAAGAACAGGATCGAGGACGCCGTCAAGGGTGCGCTCCAGTCCCCTCTCCTGAACGACTTCGATCTCAAGACGGCCAAGAGCCTGCTCATAAACATCACCTGCGGCAAGAACGACAAAGGCCTCACGATGGACGACCTTTCCGAGATCAACCACAAGATCTCTGAATATACCGGAAATGTCAAGAAGTTCAAGACCGGTCTGGTCTGGATGACCGATCCCGAGATCGGGGACAAGATTCAGATCACCGCCATCGCCACCGGATTCAAGGTCAATGATTTGAGGAAGATAGCAAGGGCCGATCTCGGGAATATGATCCTCATCGGCAAGGACTTCAAATTCGAGAGGCAGACCCTGCCGGAACCAGAGGACGAGATCAACCTCACCGGCAAGGTGAAGATCATCGGCTACAACACCTCCGACAATGTCAAGCGTTTCCATTTCGATCCCGACAAGAAACCATCTCTCGCCGTCGAGCACGGCCAGAACATCGCCGAACTGGAGCGTGTCCCGGCCATCAAGCGCGCCGACCGTTCGGAAAAAGAACAGGGATAGGTCATTCCATTGACACCAGACGATGAAAAAAGTTATCGGAATAGGTGAGACCGTCTGGGACGTTTTCCCGTCCGGGAAACGTCTCGGAGGGGCACCTGTCAATTTCGCGTTCTTCGCGAAGGAATTCGGAGCGGAGGCGTACCCCGTGTCGGCGATAGGAAACGACGCCCTCGGCGACGAGACTTTGGAGGCCCTGAAAGCCACGGGATTGAATCTCGGGCATATTCAGCGCAACGACAAGCCCACAAGTCAGGTGCTGGTGACCATGGACGGTGCCGGAGTGCCTCAGTATGAGATTGTGGAAGGAGTGGCCTGGGATGCCCTGGCCTGCGACGGCGGGACTTTGGAGCTGTTCCGCGACGCGGATGTGGTGTGTTGGGGAACCTTGGCCCAAAGGACTCCATGCTCGCATGAAAGCATAATGAATATGCTCGCGTCCACCCCGGCCTCATGTCTGAAAGTCTATGACATAAATCTCCGCCAGCATTATTTCAGCCACGACCTCGTCGAGGAGTCCCTCAGGCATGCGGATGTCCTGAAACTCAACGAGGACGAGTTGCCGGTCGTGTCCGGAATGTTCTCGATCGAAGACGATGCGGCCCACAGCATCGCCGAGCTTATCCGCAGGTTCTCACTGAAGAACGTGATCTTCACACAAGGCTCGTCCTGCAGCGAGGTCTATGGCCCGGAAGGCCTGCTTTCCCACCTGCCGACCCCGAAAGTCAAAGTCGTTGACACGGTAGGAGCCGGTGACTCGTTCACGGCCACTTACGTGATGGCAAGGCTGAACAGAGCGTCCATCACCGAGGCCCACAGGCTCGCCGTGGATGTCGCCGCTTTCGTCTGCACCCAAAGCGGCGCTGTCAACCCCGTTCCCGAGAGCCTCAAATCATCCATGAATATGCCCACTCGGTGACAATCCGCAGTTTCCGTGAAAGGCACCGCCCACCCCTCCTCTCCCCACCACCGGCAAGGCCACCTGCAAGCGCACCACCAAAGGCACCACCCTAAAGCCAGACGCCACCTCCGGTTTGATCATCCACCCCTTTAACGGCAGTGGTGCAGCCTAATCAATTACGAATGAATATACTAGCACATTCCCTTTGGTTAGATCCCACTAAAGAGAAAGTATTAAGTAACTAATAAACAGCATCTTACCAGCCACCTTCTCTACATCAACGAGTGGCAGATAAGTCATTGCTAACATGCAGGATACG
>CAVKYA010000368.1:0-2654 GCA_963660255.1 Bacteroidaceae bacterium
AAGCGGTCGAACCTGAAGTTTTTCACTCTCAAATCTTCAAACAAACAAATCAAAATAGCTTCTCAGTGTCCAACTCTCGTTTCTCCGTTATTCTTTTTTTACGTAATCTGTAACAGATTGTTTTACAAGTAATCGCAACTTTCTGCTAGTCAAAATTAGATGGCGAAATCTTCTATGTGCTTGAAAATCAGTAGGTGACTGCCCACTCGCGGTCTGTCAATCCTTTATGAAATCCTGCCCGGCCAGCATCCGTGAGATGGCCTTGGCAAGACGCAGGTCGGGTTCGGTAAAATGGTTGCCCGGATTGATCTCAAAGCAGTGAGGGATGGCCTGTCCATCAAGCAGTTCCAGAATCTTGTCCGTGCATTCTCCCACACGGCTCATCACCGGGTGCTTCGTGCCGCTTTCGTTGTCCCCGAGCGAGAGTGACACGAAATCCGGTCGCCTGACCATCGGGTGCGAGACGGCATATTCAATGAACCCCGGGTACCAGAAAGAGGCGGAGCCGCAGGCTATCCGTGCGAAGCGGTCGGTCTGCCAGGCGCTCCAGAGGGCGAAAAGTCCGGCCAATGAATATCCCGCCAGCGCATTGTAAAGCGGCGGTGCCGGCAGTCTGGCCTCCACCTCCGGCATAATCCTGTCCAGAAGTTCCGCCAGATGCCGCTCGGCGTTTCCCTTGAACGGAGGCTGATTCTTACGGACTCCCGGAGCCGCCCACGGAGTCAGCTCGCCCTCGAAATCAAAATCGTAAACCGACACGAGATTGAAGTCTGGGCAGCCGATCCGTCCGCAAGCCTCCCAAACGCAGTGCCCGTCCCCGGCTACCGAATGAATATAAACTGTCGGAAGCTTCCTCTCGCCTCCGTTCCAGATTCTTACCTTTTCCATATTCATTGCAATTTACGAATATTTCCACATACTTTCTTGCTTATTCCAAGATGAAGATGTGCTGGCTGGGATTGTCAAGGTGGATACTGCCTTGGCGGCGGTGCGCAACGATGATGATGTGCTGGCTGAGATTGTCAAGGCGTTTTATGAAAGTGCTGAATGTTAATGTGTTGACGTTTTGCCTTTAGCGGAAATGTACCGAAGACGAAACGTTATCAGGCTGAATTTCAGACGTTTGGCGTTCACGCTTCACCAATGGAATCCATCAGGAATCACCGTAAGCAGATTGGATTTCTTAACAGTTAGGATTATCTTTGCAGGGTCAATCAATTATTGTTGAATATGGAAAGGTATATCCGAATTTTATTGTCCGTTTGCCTGGTTATTATGGGGACATATTCACTTCAGGCGCAGCACAGGGCTGACCGTCAGAATCTTGAGAACGAGGATTCATTCTCGATGATCATCCTTGGGGATCCTCAAGGGTACACGAAGTATGACATCAACCAACCGATCTTCGAGCTTTGCACCGCTTGGATCGCCGACAATGTGGATCATCTGAAAATCAAGGCGGTGCTCTGTACCGGTGATATGGTCGAGCAGAACGAGAACATCACGATGAACCGCAAGATGCTGAACCAGACGAGCCGGGAGATGTGGGAGTCAGCGTCACGTTCGATGGCAAGGCTTGACAACAAGGTTCCATACATCATCTCTGGAGGAAACCACGATTATGGCTATAAGAAGTCCGAGAACAGCAGGACAAAACTTCCTGAATATTTCCCTTTCGAGCGCAACTCCTGCTGGCGTGATTGCCTCGTGGCCGATTTCCCTAACCGCAACGGGGACATCTCGATGGAGAACGCAGCGTTTGAGTTCCGCGACAAGAATTGGGGTGACATTCTGGTCATAACGACCGAGTTCGCGCCGAGGCTGGTGGTCTTGGATTGGGCACGTGAGTTGGCGAACAGTGAGAAATACTGTGGCCACAAGGTCATCGCGATGACTCACAGCTACCTGAAGCAGCGTACCGCTGAATATACCAGCAATGCCAGTTACAAGATTACTCCGCAGACTTCCGGAAAGGATTTCTGGGACAAGTTCGTGTCCGTAAGCCCTAACGTGGTGCTGGTTGTCTGCGGTCATACGGGCAAGCCGGGAGACTTCGAGGACGCTGTGGCCTACAGGGTTGACAAGAACGTGGCTGGCAGAAACGTGCATCAGATGATGTTCAACGTCCAGATTTCCGGAGGTGGTTGGGAAGGCAACGGCGGAGATGGTTGGCTGAGGATTCTGGAGTTTATGCCGGACGGCAAGACCGTGAAGGTGAAGACCTATTCCCCGCTCTTCGGCATCTCTCCGAGCACCAAGCATTTGGCTCACCGTACCGGGGCTTGCGACCAGTTTGATATGAAGATTGATTTTTGATTTGAATAAAAAGCTTATGAAGAAGGTTCTTGTGATTTCAACCAGCCTGAGGCCGAGGAGCAACTCTGAGGCGCTGGCGGATGAGTTTGTCAGGGGAGCGGTTGAGGCCGGCAACGAGGTTGAGAAGGTGACGTTAAGAGGTAAGGACATACGTTTCTGCAAAGGGTGCCTTGTCTGCCAGAAGACTCAGGAGTGTGTCATCAAGGATGACGATGCACCGGAGATTGTCCGGAAAATGTACGAGGCGGATGCGATTTGCTTTGCCACACCTATATATTACTACGAGATGAGCGGCCAGATGAAGACCCTTCTGGATCGTTCCAATCCTCTTTACACTA
>CAVKYA010000369.1:0-2652 GCA_963660255.1 Bacteroidaceae bacterium
AGATAGAACAAGTCTCCAAATCGGTAGAAAGGATAGTTCTGCCGCTGGAACATATTCTCCATCATGTGTTTCTTGCTTCCATACAAGCAATACGACACGTGACTCTGTAGTTGCCAGACACTACGCAGCTTCTTCTGGAACGTCAACGAATCAGGGAACTCGCCTATTTGCTGAAATTCATCCACACAGACAACAATCCGACAACCTTTTTGAGAGGCGATCCGTTCCGGAAGTCGCAGAATATCCTCAACCGTGTTATTACCAGTGTTATATTCAAACGAGATTGAGAAGTCGTGCATCGGATCCTGCCCAAAGGTGACTTTAGGGACAAATCGGCTGAGGAATGTTTTGGCATTCTCGACCCACTCCTCCCACTTGCTTGAAGTGGCCCGGATCACCGCAGTGGCGAAAGAATCGATGAAATCCGCCTCAGACCGACATCCGAACGCATCCATCTGGGCGATTCTCACAGCATCGCTCTTTACCAAACCGCAAACCTTGTCCACCAAGGAGGTCTTGCCCATCCTACGCGGCGAGATCAAGATTGTGTTCACCCCATAGAGGAAATTCATCTTCAGCCTTTCCGTCTCTTCTTTTCTGTCAGTGAAGGCATCACCCTCAACCCTGACACCAAAAACAAATGGTGAATTCATATCCGTTGTCATTAATTCTCAACGACAAATATACGTATTATATCGCTTTTAAACAACATTGTTTAAAACAACCTTGTTTAAAATTCTGCAAATGGTTTTTGTCCAGCGAAAAGTCTATTGGCCGGACAAAGTGGCAGTTTGCGGCGTTACGTCCGGCGAAAGGGATGGTTGGCCGGACAAAATACCTAAGGGGTTATTGCGATTCCCGGATGCTGTTAGAAGGGCAAGAAAAGAGGCATCTAAAAAATCCCGAAAGGGATGATTTTCTTGAAATTTTATTAAATTTGTACCCTAACGGGATTAAAATAAGCGATTGCGATGAACATAGGGGAACATATTCGTGAAAAAAGGAAGGCGTTCGGGCTGACTCAGGTTGAACTGGCGGAAAGGTCAGGAGTGGGCATCAGGTTTGTCAGAGAACTGGAAAATGGCAAAAACACAGTCCAATTAGATAAAGTCAACCAAGTGCTCAGGCTCTTCGGAGAGGAACTTCAGGCACACAGAGTCAATGAATGAAACATCTGACACATTCCACACTCAGATGAAGCATCTTGCTCAAATCCAAATTAAGGGTACAATGAAAAAGGCTGATATTTACATTGACGACACCTTCTGTGGAATTCTGACAGAGGATTCCGAAGGGTATCATTTTTCTTACGACAACAACTATCTGAAATCCGCGGGAGCAAAGGCCATCAGCCCGACAATGCCGCTGACGGAGGCTGAATATTCAAAAGAAATGATGTTTCCTGTCTTCGATGGACTGATTCCGGAAGGATGGCTGCTTGACATTGTCCACAAATCCTGGAAAATAGATCCGAGAGACAGGATGTCTTTGCTGCTGGCTTGCTGCAATGACTGCATCGGCAATATTAGTGTCAGAGAACATTATGGAGACAAATAACAGATGCCTTTGCTGCGGCAAGGTCTTGAAGGGAGGCGAAAGAGACTATCATCCATCGTGCGCGAAAAAACTGTTCGGGCGGGCGAAAGTCCCCATACTGCCATATTCAAGAGATAACATTTCGGAATTGGCGTTGGAGATTATCAAATCCAGTACATCGGTGACCGGAGTTCAGGCCAAACTGTCTTTGGACATTGACAAGGGAGGCCGCAACGAAGAGGACAGATTGACGATAGTAGGGCTATGGGGAGGATATATTCTCAAACCGCAAAGTCCTGTTTACCAGTCAATGCCGGAATTGGAGAATGTAACGATGAATATGGCGGAGGTGGCTGGAATCCGCACGGCCAGACACGGGCTGATCAGGATGTCTGACGGAGAACTTGCGTACATAACCAAAAGGATGGACAGAGGTCCGAAAGGAGAGAAATATTCGATGCTGGATATGTGCCAGCTTACAAACAGACTGACAGAGCACAAGTACAGGGGCTCATATTCACAATTATCAGCCGTGGTGAATAAGTACTCCTCCACTCCGCTTTTGGATGTCCAGCACTTCTGGGAGATTGTGCTGTTCTCGTGGATAACGGGCAATTCTGATATGCATTGCAAGAATTTCTCTTTGCTTGCGGACAAAGGAAACGAATATTTTCTTTCTCCCGCCTACGATCTTTTGGCAGTCGCATTGACGGGAATAGAAGACAATGATGAACTGGCTATGCCGCTTGAGGGGAATGGAATAAACGACAATGAAAGAATCGGAGGATATGATCGCAGATCATTTGAGAATGTGATGATGTCGGCGGGAATCAACGCCAGAACCTGTAAGTGGATTATAGAGAAAATGATTTCCAATAAAGGAAAATGGTTTGAGGTTTTGGACTCGTCCTTCCTTTCCGACATATTGAAAGAAAAATACAAATACTTGATAGAGGAAAGACTGTCAAGACTTAAATAGACATATCTTTCGGAAAATGCTTAAATTTGCAGGGTTGGCACGGGTGTTGCGCTCGTGGTTTGGCTTTCACCACAATGGAGAGAGCGGAATATTCAGGAATATATTCAAGGAATATGAAGATTAAATCATTGATAGCG
>CAVKYA010000370.1:0-2635 GCA_963660255.1 Bacteroidaceae bacterium
CGAAAAGCGGAGCCGCGGCCATCATCGCGATTGTTATGAATATTGTCTTTTTCATATTCCTTTTATCTTTTCGGTAAAAGTCACAAGCATTAGGCGTGCCAAAATATTCAATTAATTAATTATGAATATTTTAGCAATTTTAGCGATTTTCAGAAGTGTAAAGAAATTTAACACTGACTGTAAAGAAACTTTACACTTTCCCCGGCCACTTCGACAGGCTCAGTGACCGCTTGACCGCAGAACAGCAGACATAAACGATAATGAGATAGTAAGGTTTTCTCAGATGCCCTCGTGAGGATGACTACGAGGCAAAGACAAGAAGGATGCGTGGAGAGCCAGACGGTGATATTCAATGCATTAAAGAATCATCTTTAGGTTAGACCAGCTAAAGACAAGATGATTTTGCACTGATATTCAAGAAATTATACGCAACAAAGCCCTCGCACACCAATGGTAGAACTACGGCATAGCCGGGGCGAGGATCTCCGCGATGGCGGCAGTTTCGATGAGGAAGCCGTCGTGGCCGTAGGGGGTCTCGATTTGGTAGTAGCGAGAGCCGGGGATCAGTTCCGATAGGGGTTTCATATCCTCGGGCGGGAAGAGTTCATCAGAGGACATACAGATAAAAGTGCAGTCGGTCTTGATCTGCGCAAGGGCGGCGGCAACACCTCCACGGCCACGCCCCACGTTGTTGCTGTCAACCTCGTCACAGACACATAGATAGGAATAGGCATCCCAGTCCTTGACGAACTTGGAGGTCTGGTGACGATAGTAGGATCCGACCTTGCCGGCGAAAACGGTGTCATCGCTGTCCTCATTCTGCTTGAAAAGACCTTCCTCGCAGCGATAGGTCAGCAGAGCAATGGCACGGGCGGCCTTGAGACCTTCCATACCGCCATTCAGGTCACGGTGTTCCTTGAAGGTAGGGTCGGCCAGAAGAGCCATACGACTGGCGGCGTTGAAGCCAGCGAGCCAAGGGGTCACACGGGCGCCGGTGGCGATGAAGAATATCTTCCCGAATATGCCGGGACGCATCACCGTCCACTCGAATGACATAAATCCGCCCATCGATGTCCCGATCAGCATATCAATTTTCTCTATTCCAAGATGTTGACGCAGAAGATCAAAGGCCCGGACAGTGTCCCGGACAGTCACGCGAGGGAAATCAAAATAGTATGGTTTTCCGGTTTTCGGGTTCGTGGAGGCAGGACTGGACGAGCCGCAGGCCGAGCCAAGAACATTGGCGCAGATAACGAAATATTTCTCTGTGTCGATCAGTTTTCCAGGGCCAACCAGCGCCGGCCACCAAGTACCTTCCGGATCAGAGTCCGCCGTGAGGGCGTGGCAAAGCCAGATCACTTTCCTGTCACAGGAATATTCAAAAGGCGATGTGTGGTAGGCAACCTCCAGATTGTCAATGCTTCCACCCGCCTCGAACTCGAAGATTCCTTCGTATTTATAAATATGCTTGATCATTATCGATTCAATGGTGTGAATGAATATCCCTTACGACGCAGCTCCTTGATCAGTCCGGGAAGTTTGTCGTAGAATTTGTCGGTTCTGGCTGGATCCGTTCCAAAATGGATCAGCATTATGTGGCCGTTCAGGCCATTGGGATCCGTCCTTTCATATTCCCAAATCCTGGAGAGAATCTCCTTACTGCTGAAATAGCGGTTCATTTCGGGAGTTGTGTAGTCGCCGTTGGTGAGGGTTCCTGGGGTGTAGTTGATGACCTGCAAACCAAGTTGGCGCGCCCAGGAGGAGATTGTCGCGTTGTAGTGCTCGTAAGGCGGTATGAAATACGGCGCATCTTTGATGCCGAACTCCCGCAACACCTTGTAACTCTTGAATATGTCCTCGTTGAACTCCTGCCTTGTCACCAGAAGCGAGTCCCTGTTGCCCCAAGGTGCGTAAAGCAGATGACCGTAGGAATGGCTTCCGACGTAGTGGCCTTCAGCAACAAGTCTGCGAACCACATCTGGAAACTTCTCGAAGAACTCTCCCGTGAAGAAAAATCCGCCCTTGATGTTGTACTTCCTTAATGTCGAGATAATCCTCTCCGCCCCGTCAGCCTTGTCCGCCGCGGTGAACACAAAGTCTATGTGGTTGACGGACGGGTCGGTTCTGATTATTCCACCGTCTTGGTAGATGTTATTGTCGGAGAAAGTCGTGTTGGGAGCGGCGGTGGCACTATGGCCTGCGCCCCTATCGCTTCGCGACCCTATCCGGGAGAATGGGGCGCAAACCATAGTGCCACCGCCACCTTCGTGCGAAGCATCGTTTTCTTCCGCGGAAAGCGTGGCAGTATTGGACTTTGCAGTCCATTTGCCCGGACAGGGTCGCGAAGCGACAGGACTGCAAAGTCCAATACTGCCGTGCGCCTCCTCCGAACAAACCCTCCCTTCACGCTGGTAGTAAGACAACGGAAACGTCAATGAAGCCGTGCCATCCATCGTAGGCTCATTGGTGGAATAGTCGTGCGTGCTGTCGTGATAGACCAGATCGCCAGGCTGGAACTCTTCGTAATTGATGCCGCCATCGGTGCGGATTCCAAGAAGGCTACCGAATATCGTCGCATAGACAGGACCGTCAACCAGACCGCCGGTGGTGTTTCCCATCTTGTAATTGATGATGA
>CAVKYA010000371.1:0-2628 GCA_963660255.1 Bacteroidaceae bacterium
CAGAGTGAAGATCCTTGTCCGGTCCCGTCAGAGTCACCTCCAGATAGGCCATTCCTCTCATTCCACAGTTGATAGAAGGCACCTTGTCGGAGATCATAGTGGTGTCCGAAACCAGAATTACATCGGCCCCAAGCCACTTCTTGTGCTCCTTCACCCAAGCCGGAAGGGACGGACTGCCTATCTCCTCCTCGCCCTCGAAGATGAATTTCACGTTATGACGCAACTTGCCGCTGCGAAGAAGATATTCAAAAGCCTTGATGTGCATAAAGAGTTGCCCCTTGTCATCGTTGGCTCCACGGGCATAGATCGCCTCCTGGCCGGTAGGATCCTGCTTGATGACAGGCTCAAACGGGTCAGTGTGCCACTTCTCAAGCGGTTCCGGCGGCTGCACGTCATAATGGCCGTAAACCAGCACAGTCTTCCACTCCGGATTCACGATCTTCTTTCCGAAGGCCACCGGATTACCTTTGCTCGGGTACACTCCGGCCTCGTCTGCACCCGCCTCCAAAAGCAGCTCCTTCAGCCTCTCGGCGCAACGTACCATATCCTTCTTATGGTCCTGCTTCGCGCTGATAGACGGAATCCGCAGGAGGGAGAACAGTTCCTCAAAGAACCGCTCCTTGTTTTCTTGAATATATTCCTTCATTCCTTTGCGTTTTTGCGTTTCACAAAAATAGCCAAAAGCAACGGTAATTTCAAGCGTGGATGGGAACTCGTTAATATAATAAAAGAATATACCCTCCTTCTTACCGCAACGGGCAAGAGGAGGGCAATTCTTCTAATTCACCTGCAAGAGGTTAATCTTCGCAGAATTATTTATGGAAGACCTGATGCCTCGCTGACTTATGAATATTCAAGACACTGCCTGAAGCACTGGTCGCCCTGGTTGACAAGGACGTTGTCTGAGCGGTTCCGTCATAGACTGAAGGCACACCGGTGTAAGAACCCTTGACCGAAATCTTATAGTCATCGTCATTGATGTCGAAATCAACCGTGTAGGTGTCTCCGGTCTTCTTGACGCTGACTGTTCCACTCAGAGCCGCATACAGCGGTTGGAAATCACCTCCTTGGATGTCAGTCTCAAGATACCAGGATCCATATACAGAACTGTCCTTGTTGACCAAGCCAGGAACTACGGTGAATGGGGTCAACGAGGCTGCGGATGTGATGTCCAACGGACTAAGGACATTGAACGTGCCGGCAGGAAGAACTTTACCGGCTGAAGGTGCGGTGTTCAACTCAAGCATCAAGATCTTGCCTGGCCCGACCAGATTCTGCTTCGTGAAATCCACTCTGCTATCAGCGAGATAGATCAGCCAGTTGTTGGACACGCCACCTGTGTTGTAGATGTCTCCGTCAAACTCGAAGTATCCCTGTGTGAGTTCATTGCCAAGATCGACCTCAGTGTAGTCCTGTGCCGGTGGATCTCCGGCATCCTTGACATCCTTGAGTGTGACAGGACCGGTGTAACGGAACTTGTACTCCTTGCCGCCGGCCGTGACGACAGCGTTGATCGTGTACTCGGATCCGTCAACGGTCACGTCAACCGTACCTTGCTCGGCCATAATGTACTGCGGCTCGGCATCACCCTCCTGATAAGAGTAGATGAAGGATCCAATAATTCCCCAGGAGCCCATATCCGTGCCTGGCAGCCAAGTGTAACTTTGATCCTGGTCATCGGAAAGGAGCGGGATATAATGCTCGGCTGGCAGAGTCGTCGCACCGGTCTTAGGAAGGTTGAGATCCAGCCAAAGGGCGGTTCCCTTTCCTGCCAACGAAACCCCGCCTTCCTTCACGTTTCCGGAAAGCAGAAACAGGAAGTCCTCATCGTAGCCGGTACCGTACTGGTCACCACAATAATAGCCACCGGCGGTTGTCGCGACGATTCCGTTGAACTCTTTCCTCAACAACCACCTTGCACGCGGCTGCGAAACCTCCATCCACGCTCGTGGCTGTTATCAAGGCTTCTCCTGGGGTCACACCTGTCACAACACCGTCAGCGACGGTCGCCACCTCTGGATTTGAGGATTCCCAAGTGACTGTCTGGTCGCTGGCATCAGCCGGTGTGAACTCAACAGTGATCTCCTGAGTCTTGCCGACGGTCACCTTAACCTGAGTAGGTGTGACGGTAATGTCCTCGACATGCTTCACGACTGTCACCTTGCAGGTAGCCTTGAGACTTCCGTCGGCAGTGGTGGCGGTAATCACCGCCTCACCCGGTGCTACCGCTGTCACGACATCATTCTGAACCACAGCCACCGATGGATCGCTTGACTCCAATGAATATGTCGGATCAGTTGCATCCGAAGGTTCGATCGTGACTGTGAGCTTTTGAGTCTCACCTATTCCCAAGGTAACTCCCTCAGGTGTAATCTGAACACTGGAGACATTCACATCCTTGTCACAGGATGTAAGAACAGACGCTGACAAAAACGGCAGCATCACCGCAAATGCGGCAACAATCGATTTAATTTTGCTCATAACCAATTTGTTAAGTTAGTCTTTCGTTATATACACGGCAAATATAATAAATATTGACTATTTTTGCAGCCATAATCGACATAAAAGATCCGAGGGCAGAGTCAAAAAGCAAGTGCAACATTACAACAAAAATTTGAAAAACTCATC
>CAVKYA010000372.1:0-2623 GCA_963660255.1 Bacteroidaceae bacterium
GAACCATAAGTTCAAGCTGAAGATGCTCCATTTCTTCATCAACACCGGCATCAGAGACACCTCCTACTACTGGAACGAGCTTGCCCGCTGCCTGAACCTTTACTGCGACCTCAAGCAGATCTGCCCGGATCTGGATTCTTTGAATATCGGAGGCGGCCTTCCTATAAAGACCTCTCTGGCGGTTGATTACGATTACAAGTACATGATCGAGGAAATCGTGTACCAGATCAAGTCGGTCTGCGACTCCCACGGCGTGCAGGTTCCGGACATCTACACGGAGTTCGGCAACTTCACCGTCGGCGAGAGCGGAGCGACCATATTCAAAGTGCTGGATGTCAAGCAGCAGAATGACCGCGAGTGTTGGTACATGATCGACAACTCGTTCATGACGAGCCTTCCGGACACCTGGGGACTGCACCAGAGATTCATCCTCTTCCCTATCAACAAATGGAATGAGGAATATCACAGGGTGTTCATCGGCGGACTTACCTGCGACAGCAAGGACTTCTACAACTCCGAGGCGCACTCCAACGCGATCTTCCTTCCGGTGATGAAGAACAGAAGGGATCCGCTCTACATCGGTTTCTTCCACACCGGAGCCTATCAGGAGGCGATATCCGGGTACGGCGGAGTGAAGCATTGTCTCCAGCCGTCGCCTAAGCACATCCTGATCGACAAGGACAAGGAGGGCAAGATCACGACAAGGGTCTTCGCGCCGGAGCAGAGTTCCGAGTCTATGCTGAAGATTCTCGGATTCTAGGCTATGCCTTTACCTGTATCACACAACGAGATAAAGTTCGTCAAGTCCCTTGAACAGAAAAAGTTCAGGGATGAGAACGGACTTTTTATCGTTGAAGGTGAGAAGATGGTGGCCGAGGCATTGGCATCATCTTTCGAGGTCGAGAGGGTCTATCGTGCCGACGAGGTCGGCAGTGCCGTAATGGCGCGGCTGAGTCTCCTGTCCTCCCCTTCTCCAGCCTTGGCCATTGTCAGGAAACCGTCCGACATTGAAGTCGGAAATATTCATAGTGTACCTCGCAAGGGATTGTTTCTGGCCTTGGACGGAATCCGGGATCCCGGCAATCTGGGCACGATCATCCGCACGGCGGACTGGTTCGGGATTGATGCGGTTTTCGCGTCAAAGGACACGGTTGACATATTCAATCCAAAGGTCGTGCAATCCACGATGGGTGCCATATTCAGGGTCAAGTTCCATTATTGCGACATCTGTGAGCTTTGCGAGGCGACCTCTGCCGCCGGTGGCAATGTGTACGGAACTTTCCTTGATGGCGGGAATATGTACGCCAAGGAACTGGCCACAGGAGAGACTTCGCCGTCTGTCATCGTGATCGGCAACGAATCCAAAGGAATTTCCGCCGAAGTGGGCAAACTCGTGACAGACAGGCTTTTCATTCCTTCATGGCCTCGGGATGAGAGAGGCTCGGAGTCTCTCAACGCGGCTGTGGCTACCGCCATAGCAATCGCCGAGTTCCGCCGCAGAGTGTAAAAAGCGTTTCCCGAGGCAAATCTTGCCTGTTCATTCCCAAAATATTCGGTAGATTTTTCGTAATTTGCGGTTCGTTAGCAAAAATGGACGCAAATGAACGAAGAATCCTTGATGCGGTCCAGAATCCGGAAGATTCTGATGATCTGCAGCAACTACGACGCTTTCGCCCTTGAGGAGGACGGACGCATTGAGAATCAGGTCAGAAATGAATATCGCGACTTGAGTTTGAGCAACCCTCCTAAATTCATCTGGGCCAACTCTTCGGCTCAGGCTCGGGTAATAATTGATTCCGAGGCGGAGATCGATATGATCATCTGTATGTACAATGAGCAGGACAAAGGAATATTCCCGTTCGCTTCCGAGCTCAAGGATAATGCTGATGGAATTCCGTTCATTCTGCTGATTCATTATTCCAAGGCTGTAAGGCAGAGGGTCTTGGAAACTGATCATCCGGGTGTGGATTTCGTGTTCAGCTGGCACGGGAACGCAGATCTGATCCTTGCCATCGTCAAACTGCTTGAGGATGCGGCGAATGCGGAGAATGATGTGTTCGAGGTGGGTGTGAAGGGCATCCTTCTGGTCGAGGACTCCATCCGTTACTATTCGAACTATCTTCCTGAACTATACAAGATTGTGCTCACTCAGAGCCGGGAGTTCCTGACAGAATCACTCAATGACGATCAGAAGAAGTATCGGAAAAGGTCAAGACCTAAGATATTCCTTGCCACCTGCCTTGAGGAGGCGATTGAATATTTTGAGAAATACCGCCGTAACCTGCTTGGCGTTATCTCGGATGTCGGAATGGTCTTCCACAAGGGCGACGACCCTAAGACAGAGAAACTTGACGCCGGAATAGATCTGGTGAGAATCATCCGTGAATATGATCCTTTGATGCCTGTCCTATTGCAATCCTCACAGGGAAGCGTGGCGGAAACGGCTGCTGAACTTGGTGTAGGCTTTCTGAAGAAATATTCCAGCACTCTGTTCCTCCAGCTTGGGGATTATATGAAGGAGGAATTCGGATTCGGTGATTTTGTGTTCAGGGACACTAATGGCGTTGAATGCGGAAGAGCGGCCAGTCTTTCCCAACTGGAGAAGATCATCAACGACATACCT
>CAVKYA010000373.1:0-2619 GCA_963660255.1 Bacteroidaceae bacterium
CCTCCTTTGACTATGCCGGGGCTATTCTGTCGGCTCTTGCGGCCTTTTCGCTGATTTATGCGCTTGACGGGGCCGAATGTCCTTGGCTTTGGACGTTGGTCGGAGCTGTCTGCCTTGCCGCGCTGTTCCTTGTCGAGCGAAAGGCGAAGCTTCCGACCATCCCGATGGAACTGTTCCGTTCAGCGACGAGGTGCAACGGCTATGTGTCCCGTTTTCTGATGATCGGCGCGCTGATGGGATATAATTTCGCGATCTCCGAACTCCTTCAGCAAGCGCTCGGCTTCAGTCCTCTCCTTGCCGGATGCGCGTTTCTCCCGATGACGCTCACCACATTCTTCGGGGCACTGTCGGTTCCGTCCTTGGTCGGGCGATTCGGGAATATCAAGGTTCTGGTTCCGGGCCTGGCAATGCTGATAATCGGATTCGTCTGGCTGTCAATGTTCAACTCTGGAGACTCATATCTGGCAGGAATCTGCTTCCCGATGCTGCTGATAGGCCTCGGTCAGGGACTGGCGATGAGTCCGCTGACGAATATGGGCATCGAGGGCATCGGCGGTGAGAACACCGGCGCGGCTTCCGGCTTTGTGAATGTCTCGCACCAGCTCGGCGGTGCCTTCGGTCTGTCGCTGATGGTCGCGGCCACAAGTGGACTTCAGGATACGGCCCTGCGATTCCGTCACAGTATGACAGTCGCTCTCCTGCTGATAGTGACAGCCTTGATTGTGACGATGATTACCCTGACCTTATCCCGTCATCGGAATTGACTTGACAGGCATATCTTTCAAATACGGACGATGAACAATTACCGCTGACATTCTGATATTCTTAAAAAAACTTTAGAGAAAAAATCATTCTCTTTTTTTACTTTTGCCGCCCTGCCGGGTATATATAGCGAGATGTCTCAGAAAACAACAACTAAAAAATTGGAATTATGAGAACAGGATTGCTTACGGCAGCGATGGCTGCAATGATTATGCTTTCAGTTTCCGCATCAGCGGAAGCGCGTGGGCCACACCGCAACGGCGGAGGTTACGGCAGACATCACGAATGCTACGCCACAGCGGTGGTTCCGGCTTTCAGGACAGTGCAGGTTGAACGCACGACCACGGTCAATAAGACCTCCCGTCCGGAGCGCAAGCTGATGGCGATGGCATATATTCAGAAGAATGGCTATCTTTCGGTCAGCAAATACTGCAGATTCACCGGACTGGACAGCAAATTCGCGGAGGCGGAACTTGACTCGTTCACTCTGGACAGGAGGAATCCGCTTGTCAGGACAATGAGAGGGAAGAAAGTCGTTTACATATTGGCGAATGAATGAGAAGAACATAGTGAGACTGCTTGGATGGAACCTCCAGATGGGATTCCGGGTGCTCGTAAAAGAGTATAAAGAACTCATCTACTGGCACATACGCCGAATCACCGTGAACAGCGAGGACGCACAGGACGCCACGCAGGAGACATTCATCAGGGTGTTCCGCTCGTTCGGCCAGTACGACCGCAGCCGATCGTTCACAGCGTGGCTCTACCGGATAGCCACGAACGAGGCTCTGCGCATCATCGAAAAACGCCACCCGACGGTTGAGATCGAGGACAATGCGGAAGCTATGTCAATGCTTGCCGATGAATATGTCGATTTCGCGGACATCGAGGCTGTCATCCTCCAAAAAGCGATACTCTCGCTCCCGAGGAAACAACGGCTGACATTCAACCTCCGGTACTATGACGAGCTGAGTTTCAGCGAGATCGCCGAAATCACGGACACGACTCCCGACGGAGCCAAAGCCAACTGGCACAATGCGAAAGTAAAGATCACCAATTATCTGAAAGAACACAATGGATAAGAATATGAATATGTCAGGCATCGGCAAACGAATGCCGTACAAGGCTCCGGACGGGGTGTTCGATGACATCGAGCGCAATGTCCTCTCGGCAACCGGATGTGAGAGAATACCGTCACACAGATTCCGCGCGATCAGCATCGCGGTTGCAGCCGCGGCATCATTGGCCCTTATTGTGACACTCACGTGGCACCGATGGCCGACAGCGACAGATTCCCTTGCGGAAGTGCAGCAGGCGTTCGCAGACCTTGACAACGCCGACCGGGAGTTCCTCTCGGAAATATATAACGAAGACACATTTATAAACATAAATTATTAGAAATCAATGAATACTATAATCAAAAACTCAGTAATGGCGGTAGTCGCCATATTTATGTCAATGTCCCTGTCAGCGCAGGACAACTCACGCAGAATCAGCAGAGAGGAACTGGCCGTGAAGCAGGCCGAGCATATTTCGGAAACCCTCGCCTTCGACAAGGCCACAAGCGACAGGTTCAAGGAAGTCTATTGCAACTTCCAGAAAGAGTTATGGGCCTTGGGACCAAACCACGGCAAGCAACGATCCGACAATCCGAGCGAGGAGGAGATGAAGCAGCGTTTCGAACGCAGCCAGAAGATCCTTGATCTCCGCAAAAAGTACTACGACATCTACAGTACATTCCTGACACAGAGGCAGATATCCCGTGTGTATGAGATCGAGCGAGATATGATGCGCAGGCTGGCGCCACAGGACGGGAAACATCGTAAGTCTGGAGAACCTACAAGACGTAGAGGACGT
>CAVKYA010000374.1:0-2618 GCA_963660255.1 Bacteroidaceae bacterium
AGAGTTTCTGAAAGCTGGTTGGATAGCCCTTGCGCTTACCGCCGGGTTCTGCCTCATCTGCGCATCGATTCCAAGCATCGCCGGCTCGTTCTCCGGAAGGGCTGACGCTCAGATGCAGGACATCATCGTGGATGCCCTCAAGGCTGACAGAAAGCACATCCTCTCTGTGGACGCTATGTGGTCGATGGTCTTGATAGTCATTACATTCGGCCTGATTCTCTGGGCCTACAGCGTCCCTAAGAACGCCCCGAAATCCTACGAAAGCGACCCTCATATCGGCAATGCACGCCGGATGCAGGCGATGGTGGGAATATGCCTCCTTGTGTTTGTGAATATGTTCGCGGTCGGCAAGCGTTACCTCAATTCGGACAGCTTCACGACTCCTCGTCAGTTCAACAACCAGTTCTCCGCCAGGCAGGTGGACAAGCTGATCCTTGAGGACAAAGCTCCGTCCTACAGGGTTGTCGATCTGAGCGCGGACATATTCAATGACTCCTTCAATCCTTATTGGCACAAGTGCGTCGGAGGATATAGCCCGGCGAAGCTGCAACGTTATCAGGATCTGATTGACCGCCACATTGTCAAGGAGTTGCAGAGCGTGGCGGCGAACACCCGCAGTGCAAAGACCATAGAGGAATTCCAAAGCGGAATCAGGAATATTCAGGTTCTTTCAGCGTTGAATACCAAGTACTTCATTCTTGGCGCGGATATGCCACCGGTAGAAAATCCAGAGGCTTTCGGCCCGGCGTGGTTTGTGGATTCGTTCGTTCCGGCAGAGACTCCGGACGAGGAGATCTCGCTGATTGATTCCGTGGATTTGAGGCACACGGCGGTGATCGGCTCCGATTTCGCCGAGGCACGTGCCGGTTTCGCTTCTGTCCAAGGCTTAGATGATGGAACTGTTAATGCCTCCTCTGATGCCTCCTCCATTGGCTTGGTTGATGGTCAGGACGGCGGTGCTGTTGATGTCTCCTCCGGCAATCCGGCCACAGATTTCATTCAGATGACCTCATACGCCCCGAACGAACTCCGTTATCATTACAGTGCCACCACAACCCGCACGGCCATATTCAGTGAAATCTATTATCCGGACGGCTGGACCGCCACGGTGGATGGTTCTCCGTTGGATCTGTTCCGCGCTGACTGGATTTTCCGTGCCGCAAACCTTCCGGCCGGAGAGCACGACTTCGTTATGCGTTTCGAGCCAAAGATCTACACTGTCAGCGAAAAAGCCTCCAGAGCATCCTCACTCGTTCTGTTCGTCCTTTTGGCCCTGTCACTGGCCGGGATCTTCCTTTCCAGAAAAAGTGACTGACGTTTGTCGTGGCACTTAACGAGTTGATAATGAATATAAAACGCAATGTCCTGGTGCGAAATTCCGTACCAGGACATTGTTTATAATGTTGATAGTTAATTAGTTGGTTGCCACGTGGGCTTCCTTATTTGATCCGGAATCTGTAAATCTGCCCGTTCCGCGCCTGTCTGCTGACGTGCATAACCATATAGAGCCATTTACCTTTGATGGCCATACCTTCCGGTTCGTGGTGCAAATCATTCAGATTGATGGTCTTGACTACCTTTTTGGCTTGCATATCCACGACGTGGAGTAATCTGTCGTGAGGTGGGAATCCATCTCCGAGATAGGCGTATTTACCCTTGATGACACTGCCCTGGAACACTTTGATTCCTTCCGCATAGAACTCGTCCAGCACATCGTCCTGCGTAAGATGAACCTCTCCGTTCACATCGGAGTCCTTCAATGCCGGAAGCCTGAATTTCTTTATCAGCTTCCGCATATCCCCGCTCGATCCGTAGGTGTAGATGATCTTGTGCTTCCTGTCAATGAACCAGTCGAACGACCCTGTGTAGCCCTCTCCCGTGTGGAAAAGTTTCTGCACGATCCTGCCCCCGTCCAATGTGATGTCTGTCACGTAGCAGCAGTGGTCTCCCTTGCATCCTGAGATGTAAAGCAGCGGGAACTCCGATCCTTTCTCCACACCGAACGAAGCGTTGTTGCAGTGCGAGGTGTTCCCTTTAAGTTTGAATGTGGAGACGAACTTGTTCTTTTTCAGATCGATGACAACACACTGACCCTTGTCGTGGAATACGAATCCGTACTTCCCCCAGACGGCCAATCCCTGCGTGGAACCTTTGACCTTGACATTCTCCGGTGTCAGTTTCCCGAGGTCGCACACAAATTCCGGAGTCAGTTCCGGCCCCTTGTATTCCTGAGCCGAAGCCCCAAAGCCAAAAGTCAGTGCCACAGCCAGCGCGGTGAAGATTTGTTTGATCATTTCCCTTACTTTTTATGAATATGGTAAAGTTACATCTTTCCTTTCTTACCGCAAAGGGTCTCGCAGATATTTCGGATCGTTTCCGTGCGCCAGTGTTCTGGTTTCACTCACGGTATTGCCAAATCGGATGGTTTCGTGCCTGAAAAACGGCCTTTCACGCACAGAATGGTTTGAATTGATTATCTTTGCCGCAAAAATATACCATAATGAATCCTGTCACCGCAAGACTTTTGAATCAGCAGTTGGTTTGCCCTCGGTTCACTAAACCGGAGGAGGTGGTCTCGTGGTTCGGGGCGATGCAGGGACAGGATTATCGTATGGTTC
>CAVKYA010000375.1:0-2605 GCA_963660255.1 Bacteroidaceae bacterium
GCCAAGGATGATCCGTCAAAGAATCTGAACGGCGATGCGGACAAGACTTTCGAGGATCCTTTCGTAACCCTCGCCGGACTGACCGCCTCCACATCATACATCATCTACGTTCAGACAATTCCTTCATCGGAATCAGGCCTCGTCGAGTCCAACGAGTCAGCCTTTGAGTTCACTACCGAAGATGCCGCCACCGATCCTTGGGTCGCTGTGGCTTTCGAGTACAGAATCTTCGCCGGCAAAAACACATTGATCATCCACAATGTGCCTAACAGCCAGGCTGCCAATTACTACACGACAACAGAAAACCAAAACATCATAGGGAACGGCTTGGCAGCCGAAAAAACGTATGCCAACTACGTGGTTTGGGACTATGAGGATCACGTTCCGGGCGTTTATGCAAACACTTCCATTCACAAGTTCAATGACAACGGACAGGGTTGGAAGGCAGGCGATAACCTTTTCTATGCCGCTGTTGGTGAGACGAAGAACGGAGATGTCGCTCTGAACTGGTTCTGGCTTGAGATGCCTGAGAATCCGGGAGATGACGTGAAGATTCTTGATTCTCCTAAGAAGTGATTGGTATTGAGAACGGCCCTTCGACAAGCTCAGGGACCACCCTCGATAAGCTGCTCAGGAACTGATCCGTAGGGTCAATAAACCGTTAACGACAACAAAGGCTGGCCAAAAGACCAGCCTTTGTTTGTTGTATTTGATTCAAACCCTAAGCCTTTACAACCTTGCGGGATTCGATTCCGTGGACGATGTTGATGAGGACACTGCCGAGGATGCCGGCGAAGAGGGAGCCCATCAGCACGGCCACCTTACCCATATCACGAAGACGGGCGGTGATCTCAGGAGCCTGGTCACCGAAAGACAGGGTGTCTACAAAGATCGACATCGTGAATCCGATACCCCCAAGACAAGCCACCGCTATTAGCATAGCCCAAGTCGCTTTCGCCGGCATCTCGCCAACGTGAAGTTTCACGGCGATGAAGCTTGCGAGGGAGATTCCGAGAGGCTTGCCAAGGACAAGGCCAAGGAATATTCCCATACTTACGCTGCCGAGAGCCTGATCGAACTGGAACACGTTGAAGTAGGACACGTCCGGAATCTCCACTCCTGCGTTGGCGAGGGCGAAGATCGGCATTATCAGGAAGTTGACCCAAGGGCCGAGGGCGTGCTCAAGACGGTAACTCATTCCGATGGAATCCCTTGAGATGGCGGACAGACGCCTCAGGCAATGCCTCTGCGGACCGTTAGGGAACTCGGAGGACGTGGATGCTATGGAGTTATATTCATTGAGCCTGCGAATGTACTGGAGACGCTTGCGGTGGAAGTAGGCCTCGTTGAATCTCGGGGTCATCGGCACAAGGAACGCCATCACCACGCCTGACATCGTGGAGTGGATGCCGGCATAGTAGAACAGAGACCAGATCGCGATGGCGGGAACCAAGTAATACCAGTCACGTTTCTCACCTAACTTATTCATCAGCAAGACTAAAGCTATCAGCACAAACGCGATCGCCAGAAGCCCGAAGTTGATCGTGCCTCCGTAGAACAGGGCCACGACCAGAATGGCGATAAGGTCATCGGCTATGGCAAGCGCGGTCAGGAAAACCTTCAGCGACACCGGCACACGATCGCCCAGAATGGACAGGATGCCAACTGCAAAAGCGATGTCTGTGGCGGTAGGGATACCCCAACCGGAGGCAGCGGCAGAGCCGTGGTTTATGAGCGTGAATATCAAAGCGGGAGCCACCACTCCGCCGAACGCGGCGATCACCGGCATCATAGCCTTCTTCACGCTGGACAGTTCTCCGTTCTTCATCTCGCGTCTGATCTCAAGACCGACAGTGAAGAAGAAGACCGTCATCAGAATGTCGTTGATGAACTTCTCGACCGTCATCCCGTGCGGGAACAGGATGCTTTCTCCGCCCGGGCTCTGGAATCTAATCGAGATGTCCGTCTCCAGAAAGTTATGGTAAAACTCTTTGGTGAACGGCAGATTGGCCAGAAGCATCGCCACCACAACGCAGCAAAGCAGCAAGACTCCCTGCGCCCACGGCAGTTTGGAAAACTGCTTCCTTCTATGGTCAAAGTTCCGGATTCCTTTGGTCCAGGTGTAGATAGGAATTAGTCTCATTGTATTTCTTTTTAACATAATGAATAGGCCAGCAAGACAGCCCACCTATTCCTTAAAAATGTGATTATTCTCCGTAAAGATACTTATGCTGTGCCGGCGTCAGCGTGTCGATTGTGATCCCCCAGTCCTTCAGTTTCCTGAAAGCCACCTCGCGGTCAATTGACTCCGGCACGCAGTGAAGCATCTCGCCAAGATCCCTCGCAAGAACCATCCGGTTGTCGGCCAAGTACTTGGCGCTCAAGGCCTGAATCGCGAACGACATATCCATAATCTCAGCAGGATGCCCGTCACCGGCTGCCAGATTGACAAGTCTTCCTTCCGCTATGATGTAAACCTTACGGCCGTTAGGGAGATCATATTCCTGAATATTCTGTCTTGCAGGCTTCTCATTCACAGCAAGTTCCTTCAGTTGCGCGACATTCACCTCGCAGTCGAAGTGCCCGGCGTTGCAGCAGATCGCCC
>CAVKYA010000376.1:0-2604 GCA_963660255.1 Bacteroidaceae bacterium
TGTCTCTTCGGAGCCTATGGTGATCCGGAACACAGCGGTTCTCGCGTTGACCTTGTCGGTCCATTTTGAGGCGATGAGCCTTACTCTGCCGGCTTCCGTGGCTTCCCATTTCAGCCAATCCCGGCTTTCTCCCTCATAGGAGGCGGAGAAGGAATATTCATCCCCCATATTGGTCGTATAGACGATAGTGGACTCACCACCTTCGGCTAGAAACTCAATGTCATTGATTTCGGAGGTCACCTCGGCGTCGGCCTTGTCGCCTTTTTGAGTGAACACGAACGGTTGTTCTGTGCCGTCGGCGGCCTTGATGGTCAGAGTGAATGACCTTTTATATTCAGGATTGGCCTTCACCTTGACTTCGAGCCCCTTGCCGGTCACGGTACGGGAATCGCCTTCGTATGTGCCGATGAACGGCTCGGTTATGTCCGTCATCACCACATCAGCGCATCCTTTCGGGTCTTCAAGACTGAAGTCCCAGGACAGGTCGTTTATCTTGTCGCCCTGCACGATAGTGACGATAGCCTTGTACGAATCTTCTCCGGCTTCGGTTTTCCCGCTTGAGGCGAACACAGGAATATCCTTGGACAGGGCGATTCTGGTGGCGGAATCAATCTCCGATGGGTCGATGTCGCTATCGCAGCCGGCAAGAGATATGGCCGCGAAAAGAGCGGACAGGTATAAGTTTCTGTATTTCATAATATTCATTTTAAATATGTTTGCGTTAGTTCCAACCTTCAGTCTGGTTCAGTTTGTGGTTCTTGTTCCTTGCGGATTGCGAGATAGGCCAAAGCAGAATGTTAGGGTTGCTTTCTTTCTTGGCGAGCAGGTCCTGATTGTAGTCCCAGATCTTGTCCAGACGGATGAGCGGCCACCAGATGATGCCCTCAGCCGGAAACTCAAGGAAATATTCATTGACAAGGGCTTCAAGTACAGCGTCCCTCGTGGCGGTCTTGTAGAAATTTTCCATTCCGTAGGCTCTTTTTGCGATGATGTTCAGCGAGGCCAGGGCTCCGGCGTAGTCTTTCTTGTAATATTTCAACTCTGCGTCCATCATTACCGCATAGGCGTAGCGGTAGTACAGCAGGTCGCAGTCGTTGACCACTGGCTGCTTCGACATATCACCCAAAAACTTGTTTGGCCAAGTCAGCTTCTGGCCAGAGGCTCCATATTCACCTTCCCCGAGATTGCATTGGACTCTCTGGTCGTTGCGCTCTGTCTTGCTTTTGTTCAGGAAATCCATAAACTTACGGGAATAGCACCACCACTGCGTCGAGCTCACAGGCACAGGATTGTTGCGGTACTGAGGGGCGATGTAGTTGGACGGATGATAGAAGTAAACGTAGTAGCCGCCTGTCCGTTTTTCCTTTTGGTCATTGAGCAAGGCGAACACGACCTCGGTGTTGGCTTTGTTCGTGCGGCTGAACACGTCCGAATAGTTCGAAAGAAGTCTGCCTGAGGATATACCTATGGCTGAAAGCGCCTCTGAGGCAAGGTTCAGGTACGTCTCGCCGCCACCCTGTGTGGTGTACATCCACAGGCCGTACTCCGCTTTCAGCATATTCACCGCATCCGGTGTCGCAAAGTATTTGTCGCTGCCGAGATAGGCGGAATTTGCCGTTGCGGTCTCGATGTCTTTCCCGATCTGGGCATAGACTTCAGCCTTCGGCGCGCGTTCCGGGTAGGTCTCGGGCTGGCTGACGGACTCAATCGGAACAAGAACGAGCGGAACATCGCCCCAGAGCCTGGCCGCCCAGAAGTAGCAATATGCCCTCGCGAAGGCCGCCTGCCCCACGGCGTAACCCTTTTCGGAAACGGTCATATTCACTTTGTCCGCATATTTGAGCACGGCGTTCGCTTGGTCAATTGTAGTGTAAAGCCTTGACCAGGAAGTTGATGCGGTGGATGCGTTCATCGTGCTTGTGCGGACTGTGATCATATCGTTGTCTTGAACCCTGGACTCAAGGCTTGGTCCCCACATATAATCACCCACACGTGCCTCGCCCCAGTAGAACACATTCGCGTAGTCCTGGATGAAATTCGATCGCATCCTTTCGTATATCCCGTAGGAGGATTGGATGACATCGGTGGAGGTTGTCCACATATTGCTGGCTGACAGCTTGTTGTCTTGCATAATGTTCAGATCTCCGTTGCAGGACAGCAATGAAAACGCGGATGCGACCGCCAGGAAATATTTCAATATATCTTTCATAATTAGAAGGTTATCTTGACGTTGAACAAAATCTTACGGGCTGTCGGGGCGAGGCTTGAATTGCCGGCGGCTCCGATTACCACTGAGGAGTACATCGAGTCTCCTGAGCCTGTGCCCATACCTGTCTCCGGACTGATGGAACCGGACACGCCGGTCCAGTAGTAAAGCGTGTTGCCGGTGACTCCGACCGTCAGTTTCTTTATCCACAGGTTCTTCATCCATTTCTCCGGAAAGTCGTAGTAGATAGAGACATCACGGAGGCAAAGGTAATCCGCCTTCTCGACGCTGAAGTCGGAGGTTCTCGCGAAGTTTCTGTTGCCATAGTCAGGGTCGTTAGGAAAGAAGCGGGCGTATTTCGCGTCGCTGTCTCCGGGGTAGCGCCAGCAGTCATAGAC
>CAVKYA010000377.1:0-2600 GCA_963660255.1 Bacteroidaceae bacterium
AGTTCAAGGTGGACGGCTCCGCCGAGGATGCCCTGAAACAGATTGACGAGAAAGGATACCTGATTCCGTACAGGTTCGAGGGTGCCGACTGTGGCCGGAATGCTTCGGCAGGCTCAGCGACCGTCCCAAAAGCGGACCTGATGACCCAACCTGAGGCAGACGCGCTGAGATTAGTCAAAGTAGGAGTGAATATCTCGACGGCGACCCGCACGCTTGACTCTTGGAAGATTGCAGAGGAATAGCACCGCATTGTTTTCACCCATAATGCGGTTCATCCATAACTAAAAACCGCTCCGTCCCCATAAAGGAACGGAGCAGCAATAATCGCACTGGTATATTCCTACTTCTTGGTAGTGTAGCTGAACTCAATCACCACCGGGTAGTGGTCGGCGAGACCGTCGTAGCCCTCTTTATCGCAGAGGTAGCCGTTGGCCTCGATCTGCGTCGGAGCGTCGGAGTCGTTGATGTAGAAGACCTTGTCCACAACCTCACCGTAGTAGTAACCATAGCCGTTGCCGTCTGGACCGCAGTCATCGTCGCTGTCGGTGGTCGGATAGGCCATAATCGACTTGCCTGGATATTCAGGATATTCACCGCCTCTTGGATATTCAATCCACGGATCGGCCACAGTCAGCCCGTCAACGGCGTTGATCGCGTCGATGAAGAGTTCTTTGATCTTGTGGCGGGTGTAGCGGAGGTTGGTGTCGCCCATCAGGATCGCCGGGCGGCCGTTGCGGTGCGCGATGATGTAGTTTGCGATCTGGCTGAGCTGGGCGTGCTGTGCGTTGATATGGCCGCTGCCGGACGAGCTGTAGGTGTTCATATGGGTGATGTACACGTCAATCTGGGTGCCGTCCTCAAGGGTGACGAGGTAGTAGCGGAATCCCTTGGTGATGCTGGTGTTGGCGCCGGCTGTCAGGCCACCGTAGGAGCTGCTGAACTTGACGCGGGTCTCGTTTGTGGCCTTCACACCCTCTCCGCTGCGCCAGGCGAGGTTGATGCCATCGGTGCTCCTCGTGGAATAATTTCCGCCGTAGGTGCCGAAAGTGAAGTCAGGAAGACCGCTCACCAGAGTGGAGTGGTTGGTGAAATCCTCAGAGACACCGAAGAAATCCCAATCATCAGCAGCGATCTTCGCGGCCATCTTCTTGGTCCCCTCAGTGCCAGGCCCGTGCGCATTGATCGTGATGAAGCCGATCTTCTTAGGCAGACCGTCCACATTGTAGGTCGCGCAGGTGAACTTGCCGGTCTTGACCTCCTCAGCCACCTCGGTGATGTCGAACTTGGACAGCGCGAGCGGAAGCGTGTAAACAAACTCCGGCTCAAAATCAACCGCCGCCTTTACTGAATATGTCGCCTTGTGCCCACTTGTGGCTACCTCGACACAAATGTCATCCCCAACCTTGATTTCCGGGAATATGGTAGCGAAGCCGCTCAGAACGCCTTCAAGCGTGGCCTTCTTTCCCCAATCGAGGGCGATCATATTCTTGGAAGCGGAAGATGTCGCCTTCATATATGCTCCGTCGCCTCCATTGAACACAAAGTCTCCGCAGAGCGGAACAGCAGCTCCGTCTCTCGTCACGGTAAGTGTCACGGACTCAAGAGTCTCTCCCTCAAGCTCAGTCCCCGCCGCGCTAAGCTTGACAAGGAGATGCGGGAATATGTCGTGGAAGGTGAAGCTTACGCCGTCCGTGTACGATCCGGTGTTCTCTCCGTACTTATAGACATTGCTGACGGAAGAGGACATAGCCTGTGTCGAAGGAATATTCCCTTTCAGTGAAGAGTAGTCACGTCCGTTGTTGCCGGTCGTGTAAGGATAGTAGGCGACCTGAGGCTCGTCCTCGAACGAGTCCGTGGTCGTGAACTCGACCGTCTGGCCGCCAGTGCCATTGGTGTACTTCACGTTCTTGTTGCCCGAAGCATAGACTCCAATGGCCTCGCCCGGCACCCAGTCCGTAAAAATGGTCTCCGTGGCGCCGAAGTCCTCGGCATCCACGCAAATGACACCCTGAGCCACCTCGGCTGCCGTAGCCTCCACCTTAGGAGTCTTGACAGGCTTCACGACAGGCGTGTCGTCACATCCGCAGCTCAAAAGAGCCACCAGCACCGCCGCGCTCGCAGCGGAAATTTGTTTGAAAGTTAACATATCTTTAAAGATTTGTGTGTTGATTCGTTGTTTGTCATTATGAGTGTTTTCTGAATATCCAAGGGCTTCTCTCGCTCACCATCCAACTCGTACCTGAAAGACCCCTCTGCTGTACGAAAGTACCCCGTACAGTCATTTTGTACCTAAAAACCACATTTGGCGTACAAAAGCGCTCCGAACAGCCGTTTCGTACAGGAGAAACCACGAATTTGTACAAAAACACTATTATTTCCGTTTCGAAAAGACAAGTAACATTTAGCTAAACTAAACACTATGGGTATCCTAGTACTAAAATACTTAAAGATTACAAGTCTGTAAAAGCATCTACAAATTTTGCAATTGCGCCGTTATGCCCGAGACTGAGATCTTGATCTAATAAATTCAAGGTATTCCGTATTTATGTTTTATTTTCGAAAAACTATTGCCTCAACTGGATCATATATCGTTGACTTAC
>CAVKYA010000378.1:0-2590 GCA_963660255.1 Bacteroidaceae bacterium
AATACATAATTTATCTTGTCCAAGGAGTTCTGAACATTCATGCTTTCCTCAGAGGCGAACATCAGTTTGTTGAGCGAGACAGAGATGACAGGGGTGACGATTATGTAGTATAACAGATTGAGCAAGAAGTTATTGGCCACTACACCGCCTTTCGCGGCGACAAGGGCGCAGCCGGTCAGCACCGCGAAGATAGAATTGACGACAACGACATAGAGAGACATCGGAATCCGCAGGTGTTTTGTGTAGGCTGTAGCCCACTGGCCATACCTGTCTATCGCCTCCTTGAAACGCCGGAAAGAGAAGACGGACTGCCCGAAGGCCTTCACCACCGGGATGCCGCGGACATATTCAACAGCCTCGTTGGACATGTTGTCAAGGGCGGACTGGTACTCCGACATTGATTTCTTCAGCACAGGCCCGGTCATGAAGATTACCATTATGGCGTAGGCGACAATGATTGTGGCGATGCACAGGAGTCCCATCTTCCAGTCAAAGGCCAGCAGCATCACGAGAAGCCCCAGCGGTGTGGCCATCCCGGAAGCCTTGTCCGGAAGATGGTGGGCAAGAAAAGTCTCCGTGGCTGAACTGCACTCATTGATGATCTTGCGCAGTTTGCCGCTGCCGATGCTGTCCATAAACCCTTGCGGCAGGGTCGCCATGTGATGCATCAGGCGGGAGCGGATGTTCGAGGCGATACGGAACGCGCTGAAGTGCGAGCAGATCAGGGCTGATGAATATACAAGGATGGAGGCCATCGCCCACAGGACTGCCTTCCAGCCATAGGAGGCCAGATTCGCCGCCTCGGAGAAATCCGGAGCCACCGCGAGAACGTCACGGATCATCATCCAGATGTAAAGGAACGGCACCAGCGCCATCAACGCGCTGACGAAGGCTAGCACGGTCGAGACCATACTCAGCCATTTGAATTTTCCGGCAAAGCCGAAAAGCTCGGAAAGACTTGATTGTTTCTTCATATTAATGAACATTATTTAATTTCGTTCAGCGGAAAAAAAACGGGAGCCTGTCATTCAAGCCCCCGTCATCATTTTAGACCATCCGTTTATCTCTAACCGTATATATTCCTGTATCACCCGTTCCGTCTGCGCCTCCGTCAGATTATGGCTCAGCACTTCTTCGAATATGTCAAAAAGCCACACCGACTGAAGGTGGATGAACATGTCCGAGAAGTCAAGGTTCAGCTGAGGGTTGGCCTCTTGTTCCCTGCGCATCCAGTCTTTGACGACCTCTGTGCTGTGATCCGTGAAATCGGACTTATAATTGGCGAGGGAAGACCCAGCCGCCTTGAAAAAGAGCAATGACAGCAGGGTGCGGTGCCGGCGGATCAGGGTCATATATTCCATCACCGTCTTTCCGCAATAATCCTCGTCCGTGAGCATCATCATACTCATCCCGTCCTCCCCGTGATGCCGCATCAGCATCCGCTCCATCTCTCCGACCACCGGCGCAAGGATGGTTCTGAATATGTCGTCCTTCCCCGGGAAGTAGTTATAGATGTTGCTGAGCCCCACTCCCGACTCCTTGGAAATGTCGCGCATCGAGACCTCCCCGAACCCGTTTTTCAGGAAGAGACTCTTCGCCGCCTTGAGAATGGCGTTCCGTATGTTGTCATTCTGTTCCCTCATCGCATCAATAACGAACACTGTTCGTGAATCACGCCGCAAAATTACTCCCCGCCAAGCGATTGGACAATACCAATATGTTGGTATCACCGTCGGATTAAATCCATCGGCCCGCCCAAGATATGCCCCTCCTTGACCCAAATGGCAGGATGGCCGTCCCGGTCAGAAGAGCTGATCGCCAGTATGGTACTGTCATTCAAAAGCATAATGGAGTTCCATTTCCCGCTTCTGTGTTCCGGGACCTCGAATGGACGGGAACGTTTCGTGAAATTTCTGGCGCAGGAATCGCCGATGGCGACTTCCATGCAGGACAACTCCCGGTCATGGCCACGTTTTTCATTTGTCTGATAACTGATCACAGCCTCCCCGCTTGGCAGTTTGAGCAAATAAGGCGCACCCATATAAGTGGAATCAGGAACATCATCCACCAAAGCCTTGTCTCTCTCCGGCGAGTTCCCATACACAGGAATATTCCAGTTGTCAGAGATGGATGTTCTTATCGTATATGGTTTGAAATCACCATCATAATTATCTTCGATGACCAGAACAATGTCATTGCCGAATATCCCAGCCACAGGCATACCATCACGATGGTTCTTCCGAAATGAGACCGTCCGCGGTTTCGCGGTCCATGTATCACCATTGTCCTTAGACTCCAGAAGAGAGATTTCCTGTTCGTCCGAATCCCGGTATGGAGACTCATTCGCGAAATACAATTGCAGCGTGCCGTCCGGCAACCGCAGAAAGGAAGGTTCCCAACAGCCATCCTTGAAAAAAGTCCCGGCCTCATACAGGACACGTGGCGGTTCCCAAGTAAGGCCATTGTCAAAACTGCGGCTGACCGCTATTGAATATGGAGCAACCCCTTGCGAGACTGGTCTATAGTTCGCGCCACAGACAAGGACGCCATTATCCAAGGCGATGATTTCCGCATTTGCCGCGTTCACCAA
>CAVKYA010000379.1:0-2580 GCA_963660255.1 Bacteroidaceae bacterium
TTCGACGCCATTCTTGCCGACCGTAAGGAATGTGTTGTATGATTGTGCTCAGGATCATACATAAATGAAGAACAAAGCATACATAGTGAATGCCTTCACGGAAAAACTTGCCGGCGGAAACCAGGCCGGAGTTGTCCTCACCGAAGACTTCCTTCCTGAGCACACGATGCAGGATATAGCGTGCGACATCGGCAAGGCGGAAACTGCATTCATTGTCCGCAAAGATGGAATATTCCACATACGTTGGTTCTCACCGCTGAAAGAGATGCCGTTATGCGGCCACGGCACACTATCTGCCGCGGCTGTGATTTCAGAAACTTATGGTCTGACAGACATCTCCTTCAAATACGGACGAGGGACAATCACTGCCGAGGTTGATTCGGAAAGGAATATCAGAATGACATTCCCGATGGACGATTATGAGGGAGTCGAGCTGAAACCGGAATATCTGAGGTTTTTCCACTTGACACCTGACGATTACGAGGAATGCATACTCGGCAGAAGCACTGGTAAAGTCATTATCATCCTTAAAAATCAAACCGATATCTGCGGCATCAAACCCGAATATGAACTGATGAAAGCATATTCAGGCATAGGCGACAATGGCATCGGCCTGTCAAAACTTTCCGATGAATATGATTTCGAGACAAGGTACTTCAACCCGTGGGCTGGTGTGAACGAAGACAATGTCACCGGCTCTGTCCACACAGTGCTCGCGAATTATTGGCGAAAGAGACTGGACAAGATCAGACTGACCGCCATTCAGCTCTCCTCCCGTCCCGGCATCATCGGAATGGAAATTCTGAACGAGAATGAACTGATTATTCAAGGGAAAGCGAGGATAGTCCTTGCCGGAGAGATTATTCTTCCTGAAAAGCGAGATAAAGAATATGAAAGTGATGTGTAAGAAGAATATAATCAAGACAATGCGTTACGAATCCCCGTGCGGCACTTTGCTGCTGGGGGCATTCAATGACAAGTTGTGCCTGTGCGACTGGCAGGTGGAGAAGCATCGTGGCCACGTGGACAGGCGGCTGAAACGTGTGCTGCGGGCGGAATTTGAGGAGGGGACATCGGCTGTGATCGAAAAGGCAGTGGTTCAGCTTGACGAGTTCTTTGCGGGAAAACGCGAGGTATTCGATATTCCATTATTATTCGTGGGCACGGATTTTCAGAAAAAAGTATGGAACGAACTGCTGAATATACCTTATGGACAGACGATCTCATACGGGGAGATGGCGCGACGCATCGGTATGCCGAAAGCCGTCCGTGCTGTGGCCAACGCCAATGGTGCCAACGCCATTTCAATTCTCGCCCCTTGCCATAGGGTGATTGGCAGCGATGGCTCACTTACTGGGTATGGCGGAGGACTTGCAGCCAAGAGAATGCTGTTGAAATTGGAAGCGGGCCTGTCAAAACAGGATCAGGCGATACAATCGGGGACAATGATTTATTAACAATTGTTATCGTCCGGTACCTGGGCGTGAGACTATCTTTGCGAAAAAACAACGCAATGAAAAAGTCTCAGCTTAATGTCATCAACATTTCTCTCATTGTCCTTCTCGTCCTCACGACCGCAAGTTCATTGGTCCTCGAATGCACGGGAGGAAAAGACCTTCCGACACTTCGTAACAGCGCGTTGGTAATCCTCCACATCGCTGTAACCCTTGCACTTATGATATTGTCATATCTGCACATAAAGGCTCATTTCGGGCAGACAAACCAATGGCGTGAACGGTTCCGTAGGACGAAAAGGTCGAACAAATGGCTTCTTTTGATCATGGCGATCACCTTGTTTACCGGGATTGCGGCCATATTCACATACTTCGTTTGTGGCCACACACCATTCGGTGCCATCCACGGAAAGATTGGCTACATCGCCCTGCTGATAATGTTTCGGCATCTGCTTCGTCGCCGGGAATGGCTAAAGAATATTTTCTCCAGAAAATGACACCGTCGTTAATGGTCTCGGGCGACGTTTCCGGGTGATTTCGTTGCCGGAGAGGGTAAAGAGGAGCCCTGCGGCGACGTTTTGAACCGAAAACGTTGCCCGAAAATTTTGGAAAGCGATAAAATACGAGTACATTTACATACAGTCGAAACCTGTATGTGTATGAAACATTATTTATCACTCATCATTCTTGCGGTTTGTTTGATCTCTTGCAATAGCCGTTCGCACTGCCGGGAGACTCTTTCCCAAGTGGAGTCATACATTGAGGAAAGGCCAGACAGCGCTCTGGCTGTTCTGGAGCGAATGAATGCTTCCATGTTGTCAGGAAAAAAGGAGAAAGCCAAACACGCTTTGCTCTACTCCATGGCGTTGGATAAGAATGTTATTGACAAGACTGATTTCGAGATTCTGCAACCGGCCATAGATTATTACGAGAGTAAAGGCGGATCGCCTACCGACAAACTGCGTACATACTATTACCAAGGGCGTATCTATCAGAATCAAGGGAATGACGCTATGGCCATGGAGTGTTTCGTGTCAGCGTTATCGGAAGGGAAAGAATCAGATGACAAGTTGACCAAGGCAAGGATACTGTTCACCCAAGGGGGAATATACAACAAGGTGTTCGA
>CAVKYA010000380.1:0-2562 GCA_963660255.1 Bacteroidaceae bacterium
GCTTTTGATATGACAGGTGTGTTGGAGGGTGACAGGGAGGATCAGATGTCCAGTTTTTTCCTGTCCCTTCAGAAGGCTGGTTATGATGGCGCGAGGCCAAAGACTTGGATGGAGGCTTTCGAGGCCTTGAAGACAGTGCTGGCCCCGGTGTTGGCAAAAGGGAACGCTATCATATTCATTGATGAATTGCCTTGCCTGGACACGCCGAGGTCGGGTTTGGTAAAGGCTTTGGACTTGTTTTGGAACGGCTGGGCGAACCGTCAGAAGAACATCAAACTGATTGTCTGTGGGTCGGCCACGACTTGGATGGTGGACAACATCATTGACAACCACGGTGGGCTTCACGACCGGATAACGCACGAATTGCATCTCCATCCATTCACTCTTGGAGAGACAGAAGAATATCTGAAAGCCAATGGCTTCCGGTGGAACAGGCTCTCTGTCGCCCAGACATATATGATTCTGGGTGGTATTCCGTATTACCTGAGTCTGCTTGACAAAGGGCAAAGTCTTACGGCAAACATAGACAGGCTGTTTTTCTCGGCCGATGCGGAATTGCATCGTGAATATGACCGCTTGTTCAAGTCTCTTTTCCGGAATCCGCAGCCTTACGTGAAAATAATCCAATTACTTTCGTCGAATCGTAAGGGGTTGACCCGCAATGAGATCAGCGAGAAGCTTGGCAAGGAGACCGGTGGTCATCTGAGCAAGATGCTGGAGAATCTTGAGAACTGCGATTTCATCCGTAAGTATTGTGTCAGAGAGAAGAAGATCAATTCAAAGAATGGAATATACCAATTGGTGGATTTCTTCACCCGTTTTCATAACGACTTCTGTGTCAAAGGAACAACAGATGATCATTATTGGAGCAACACCTTGAACACTCCGAAGCAGAACACTTGGTATGGCCTCGCTTTCGAGCGTCTCTGCCAAGCGCATATCTCTCAAATCAAGAAGGCTCTCGGAATCGACAGAATCCATACTGAATATTATTCCTGGAGAAGCAAGGAGAGCAAACCTGCCGCTCAGATTGATCTGGTCATCGAGCGGGCCGATAAGATCACAAACCTGTGTGAGATCAAGTACAGCCGTGCCGAATATTCAATTGACTCAGAGGAAAACACCAAGCTGCAGAATCGGGTGGCCGATTTCGAGCGTGAGACCGGCACCCGCAGCGCTGTAAACCTCACCTTCATCACCACTTTCGGCCTCAAGCCCAACGCCTACTCCTCTGACATCCACTATTGTGTCCAACTTGACGCTCTGTTTGCTGAGGCATAGATCCAGTCCGCGATTTCGAGGCTTCGTATTCTTGCTTAAAAAGAGCGGCATTGGAGGGATATTCGCTATTTGAAAGAAAATTTACTATATTTGCAGAAACGGGTTGGGTTCCGCCGGAAAAGGGCGGGACTCCGTTTTAATGTTATGGTCCCGAAAGGGAAGGGCGGAGGGCAATGGCCGCTGGAATATTCATAAATAATTTGCCGACAAGTGATTGCCCGCTTGAGGCTGAATGAAAAAAGAACATAATTAGTTTCATTATGGCTGAAATTCATTATATGACCCAGGAAGGGTTGGATAAGCTGAAGAAGGACCTCGCCGACGCGTTGGCGCAGCGTCCTGTCATCTCCGCGGCGATCGCGGAGGCAAGGGAAAAGGGAGACCTCTCCGAGAATGCTGAATATGATGCGGCGCGTGACGCCCAGGGACTGCTGGAGGTCAAGATCGCCAAGCTCAAGGATCTCGTGGCAAACGCCAAGGTCATCGACGAGTCCAAGATCGGCACGGACAAGGTGCAGATAATGAACAAGGTGAAGGTGGAGAATGTGGCCGCCAAGCAGGTGATGGAATTCACCATCGTCGGAGAGACGGAGGCGGATTTCGCTCACGGGAAGCTCGCTTCGACCACTCCAATCGCCAAGGCTCTGATCGGACACTCTAAGGGCGAGATCGTGGAGGCCAGGGTGCCTTCCGGAGTCATCAAATTCAAGATTCTCGACATCACACTCTAAGACGATGGCTACGATATTCACGAAAATCGCAAAAGGGGAGATTCCTTCATTCAAGGTGGCCGAGAACGATGAGTTCTACGCCTTTCTGGACATAAGCCCTCTTGCGAAAGGGCATACTCTTGTCATCCCGAAGAACGTCGAGGATGACTACATCTTCCATCTGGACGAGAATACCTACGAGGGGTTGTGGGCGTTTGCCCGCAAGGTGGCGATTGCCATCAAGGCCGCCGTGCCTTGCCAGCGCGTGGGAGTTTGCGTGCTCGGAATGGAAGTGCCTCACACCCACATCCATCTGGTACCGCTCCAGACCGAGGCCGATATGGATATCAAGAAAAAACGTCTGGAGATCTCTCCGGAGGAAAACAAGGCGATAGCCGCCGCTATATTCAATGAATATGAGAAATTGTAGAAATCTGCTTCTTGCGGCGGCCGTTCTGGTGGCCGCTTCCTCGTGCGCGGACAAGGTTCAGGTCAAAGGCACACTCACCGGTGCACCTGACACTCAGGTGGTTGTGAAACAGCTTAATGGCAGTGCATTGGTGGCTCTGGA